>JANQFM010001005.1 GCA_028277865.1 Acidobacteriota bacterium | reverse complement strand
TATGTGGTGGCCAAGCTTGTTGATGATTCGCAAACCCGGCCCGGCCCCCACCCCCCAGTCCCCAGCCTCCAGCCGCATTCCCTGCGCGAATTCCTGCTCCAACGGCTGCCTGCTTCAATGCTGCCCACCACCTTCGTTCCATTGGCGGCCTTGCCGCGCACAGCAGGAGGCAAGCTGGACCGGCGTGCCCTGCCGGAGCCCGAGGCCCACCGCCTGCGCAGCGGCGATCTGACAGCGCCCCGCAACCGCATCGAGGCCCGGCTGGCAAAGATCTGGAGGGAACTGCTCGAATTGGATGAAGTGGGGGTCCACGACGACTTCTTCCAGCTGGGCGGCCATTCCCTGCTCACCACCCAGGTCAACTCCCGCATCCGACGAAGCTTGGGCTTCGACGTGCCGCTGAGGGCCTACTTCGAAGCGCCCACAATCGCCGAACTGGCCCAACGGATCGAGCAGTCCGACCCCTCCCGGATGCCTCCGCCGCTGCGTCCGGCCAAGCGTGCAGGCAAGCTGCCCCTGTCCTTTACCCAACAGCGCCTCTGGTTCCTGGACCAACTGGCGCCCGGCAGCCCCTTTTACATCCTGACAGCCGCCTGGAAGCTGAGCGGCCGCATGGACATCGGAGCGCTTCGCTTCAGCCTGAACCGGATCCTCCAGCGCCACGAATCGCTGCGCACGGCCTTCCCCTCGCAAGACGGGGAGCCCTGGCAGGAAATCCACCCCCCTCAGGAGCTGCCCCTGGTCCTGGTTGACCTGCAGGGCCTGGACGAGGAGGCGAGGGGATCCGAGGCCCATCGGTTGACTCAGGGCTTCAGCCGGGTTCCCTTCGACCTTTCTGATGCGCCCATGGTGCGTGCGGCGCTGCTGCAGATGAGGGACGGCCAGGCCTCCCTGCAGGTCTCGATGCACCATATCGCCTCCGACGGCTGGTCGGTCGGCATCTTCCTGAAGGAGCTGGCGGCCTTTTATGAAGAGGCGTCGGGAGAGGAGAGGCAGAAAGCGGGAGAATTTCCCGAGCTGCCCATCCAATACGCCGATTACGCTGTCTGGCAGAGGGCATGGCTGCAGGGCGAAGTGCTGCAAGAGCAGTTGGAGTACTGGAAGAGCCGTGTCGAGGGCGCCTCGACCCTCAACCTGCCCCTGGACCGCCCGCGCCCGGCTGTTCAGAGCTTCAGGGGGGCGCGCCTGGCGCTGCAGATGCCGTCCGATCTTTCCGGCTCGCTCAAGGCTCTGGGGCAGCGGCAGGGAGCCACCCTCTTCATGACCTTGCTGGCCGCCTTTCAGGCCGTGCTGCACCGCTGCACCGGCCAGGGCGACATCGTGGTCGGATCTCCTGTGGCCAACCGGCATCTTCCCCACACCGAGGAGATGATCGGGCTGTTCGTCAATACTCTCATCATGCGGGCCGACCTGTCGGGGAATCCCCGCTTCGATGAACTCCTGGAGCGGATCAGCCAAGAAGCGCTGCAAGACTACGCCTTCCAGGACCTGCCCTTCGAGAAGCTGGTCGAGCACCTGCAGGTCGATCGGGACCTGGCCCGCAATCCGATTTTCCAGGTGATCTTCGCCCTCCAGAACATGCCCGGCGGAGCGCTCCGACTGGGCGGCCTGAAGGTACGCTCGCAATCGTCCGATACCGGCGCCACCCGCTTCGACCTGGCTCTTTACGTGCGGGAGCATCCCCGGGGCATGGTGGTGTCTTTCAACTATGACACCGATCTCTTCGACCGCTCCACCGTCTACCGCCTGGGCCAACGCTTCCAGACCCTCTTGCAGGGGGTGAGCGCCGATCCTGAACAGCGCTTGTGGGAGATCCCGCTGCTTTTGGAAGGGGAGCGGCGCCAGCTGATGTCCTGGTCCGGCCAGGACGATCTCAGCTACCGGGAAACTTGCCTGCACGAGCTTTTCGAAGAGCAGGCCGACCGCATTCCGGATGCCGCGGCCATCACCTTCCAGGACCAGGTTGTCAGCTATGGTGGGTTGGAAGCCTCCAGCAACCGGATCGCCCGGGGATTGGGCCAGTTGGCCGCCGATCCCCGATCTTCTGCGGCCTTCATGCTGGCCGAGGGTCCCCGCCAGGTCGAGGCCATGCTGGGAATCTTCAAGTCAGGGCGTTTTTTCGTCTTCCTCGAGCCGGACTACCCCACGGCCCGCTTGCAGCTGCTGGCCGAAGATACCCGACCCAGCTGCCTGATCACCGACCAGGCGAGCCTGCGCAGGCATGCGGGCCTGATCGAAAAAATCGCTCCCCGGACTGGACGGCCTGTTCTGTTGCTGGAAGGGAGCGCCGACGGCCTGGATCAGGCCGGCCCGGCGGTCTTCGCTTCGGGCCCGCAATGGCTCGAAGGCCTGCCGACCGAGCGCCTGCCGAATCCGGCCCAGCCCTGGCGGCCTTCCTTCGTGGTCTTTACCTCGGGATCCACGGGCCACCCCAAGGGGATCTTCCAGGCCCACCGCAGCTTCAGCCAGTTCGTTCACTGGTACAGCCGCAGCATCGGCCATCCGGGCATGCGAGTGGGGCAGTGGTCTTCCCTCACCGGCGATGCCGGATATTGGGAGACGTTCGGCGCCTTTGCCCAAGGAGGCACATTGTGCATGGCCCGGGCCTCCATCCGCCATGACCCGGCCTCCTGCCTGAGCTGGATCGAGGCCCAGCAGATCAGCTTCATCAAGATGGTTCCCAGCTTTGCACGCCAGATGGTGCAGGTATTGGAGAGCCGCTACCCGCCGCCCTCCGAACCGCTGCACTCTTTGCGGAGGCTCGTCCTGTCGGGAGAAGTGCTCCCGGTCAGCTTGGCTCGGGCGCTGCTGCAGCGCTATCCTCATCGCCCCCGCATTTTCAACCTCTTCGGGCCGACCGAATGCGTGGTCGGAAGCTGTCACGAGTTGCAGGCCGAGGATTTGGGGCTGCCTTCCATTCCCGTAGGCCGACCCTTTGAAGGACGGCAAGTTCTGCTGCTGGACCGGTGCGGGAATCTGAGCCCCATCGGTGTGGCGGGCGAAATCCACCTGCTCACGCCCTACCTTTCGATGGGCTACTGGAAGCGGCCCGCCGAGACGGCCCGAGCCTTCCTGCCCAACCCTGTTGATGACCAGTCCTCGTTGCGGGCCTACCGTTCTGGCGACCTGGGGCGCTGGCTGCCGGACGGGCGGTTGGAGTTCTTCGGGCGCCGCGATCATCAGGTCAAGCTGCGCGGCCTGCGCCTGGAGCTGGAAGAGGTCGAAATCCTCCTTTCCCGCCACCGGGCAGTGCGCGATTGCGCCCTGACCGTCCACCAGCTTGCTGACAACGAACAGCGCCTGACCGCCTACGTCGTGGGAGAGGATTCCGGCGCCCTCAGCCTGCAGGCGGATTCCCTGCGCCAATACCTTCTGGAGCGGTTGCCGCCTTCCATGGTGCCCTCGACCTTTGTGGAGGTGGAAAGCCTGCCCCGCACCGTCACCGGCAAGTTGGACCGGCGTTCCCTGCGCGACCGTCCGGCGCCCGCCGACCGTCAGGGGTACCAGCCGCCGGCCGGGGCTCTGCAAGCCCGCCTGGCGGCCATCTGGGAAGAGGTTCTGGGGGTGCGGCGCGTGGGGGCGACGGACAACTTCTTCCAGCTGGGAGGGCATTCGCTGCTGGCCACCCGTGTCAATGCCAAGATCCGTCAGCTGCTGGATGTTTCCCTGCCCTTGCGCGATCACTTCGAAGCGCCGACCGTTGCCGAACTGGCCCGCCGCATCGAGCAAGCCGATCCCTCCCAGGCGCCTCCGCCCATCCGGCCCCTCAGCCGCCTGGGCAGACTGCCCCTCTCCTTCGCCCAGCAGCGCCTCTGGTTTTTGGACCGCCTGACGCCCGGCAGCCCGTTCTACAACATCTCGGCCGGCTGGGCATTGGAGGGCGAAATCGACCTGGCGGCCCTGAGGCGCAGCCTGGATGCCATCGTGCAGCGGCACGAAGGCTTGCGCACCTCTTTTCCGGAGCAGGACGGCAAGCCCTGGCAGCAGATCGCTCACAGCCGGGGGCTCCCCCTGCCGCTGATCGACCTGAGCCGATTGAACGGACAGCAGCGGGGATCCGAGGTCCGGCGGCTGCGCGCCAACGAATCGAGGCGGCCCTTCGACCTGGCAAGCGGACCGCTCATCCGGACGTTCGCCATTGCACTGGAGCCCATCTTCGTGTCTGCAGCGACCGGATCGGCCGCCGCCAATACCGTCCTGCTGCTGGTCAGCATGCATCACATCGTCTCCGACATCTGGTCCCTCAACATCTTCCGCCGAGAGCTGACGGCGTTTTACGAACAGGAGGCAGGAGAGGCTGCAAGTGCAGAATCGAGCATTCCCGATCTTCCCGTCCAATATGCCGACTTCGCCCTCTGGCAAAGGGAGTGGCTGCAAGGCGAGGTGCTGTCGCAGCAGCTCTCCTATTGGGAACGGCGCCTGCAGGGGGTATCGACCTTGAACTTGCCCACCGACCGTCCGCGCCCGGCGGTGCAATCCTTCCGGGGTGGCCGTCAGCCTTTCCTGTTCCCCGCGCAGCTCTCCCAAGCCGTGACGGAGCTGTGCCGCTGCCAGGGGGTCACCCTTTACATGTTGTGCCTGGCCGCTTTCCAGCAACTGCTGCACCGCCACACGGGACAGACCGACATTGTGGTGGGAACCTCGATCGCCAACCGCAACCATCCGGGGATCGAGGGGCTGATCGGCTTTTTCATCAACACCCTGGCCATGCGCAACGACCTGTCGGGCGACCCCGGCTTCGATCAGCTGCTGGAGCGGGTGAGCCAGGGGGCGGTGGATGCGTTTTCACATCAGGACCTTCCCTTCGAAATGCTGGTCGAGCATCTCAGGATCGCCCGCGACCTGAGCCGCAATCCCATCTTCCAGGTGATCCTGACGGTGCCCAACGCCCAAAGGGAGGCGCTCGAGATGAAGGGCGCCAAGGTGCGTCCCTTGCGCTCCAGTTCCCAGGCCACCCGCTTCGACTTGGAATTGAACGTCCTGGAGTACCCCCAGGGCATCGGCGGAGTGGCCATCTACGACCAGGACCTTTTTGACCGGACCACGGTGCAGCGGATGCTTCGTCACTTCCATGTCCTCTTGCGGGGAATCGCGGTCGATCCCAGTCGGCGCCTTTCGCGGCTGCCCTTGCTGACCCGGGCCGAGCAGCAGCAGTTGGCGGAATGGTCCGTGGCCTGCCGCGGGCCTCAACCGCCGGATCCAGTGGTCGAGAGATTCGAGGCCCAAGCCGAAAGCCGGTCCGATGCCGTGGCGTTGGCTTGCCAACCCATGGACGGGGAAGCGGCCCAGCTCAGCTATGGCCTCCTCAACGCCCGCTCCAACCAGTTGGCCCATCAGCTGCGCGCCTTGGGGGTGGGTCCGGATGCGGCGGTGGGAATCTGCATGCGGCGCTGTCCTGAAATGGTGCTGGGGGTGATGGCCGTCCTGAAGGCGGGCGGCTGCTACCTGCCCCTGGACGCCGGCACTCCAAGCCAGCGCCTGGCGGGCATGCTCCAGGATGCCGGGGCAGCAGTTGTGCTGACCCAGCCGGAGCTTTCGGAGACGCTGCCCGAACTGCCGATTGAACGGATTCGCCTGGACGCCGGCTGGCACGGCCTTGCCCGGCACAGCGCCGCCAATCCCACACCTGCGGCCTGCCCCGGCAACCTGGCTTACGTCAT
>JANQFM010001075.1 GCA_028277865.1 Acidobacteriota bacterium | reverse complement strand
ATATTAGCTTAGCCGGTGGTGAAGCCGTCTGCGGCGAAGCCACCGGCTAAGCTAATATCCGAGGCCCCCTCCGGGGCCGGTTTAAGGAGAGGGATCGCTTCTTGACAGTTTTGTGAACTTCTTGCGGGCCTAGCGGCCTAGACTTGCAGCCTGTCGCCTGCCGGCGCGATGCATTCGGCAAGTTCGTTGCGGGGGTTGTTGACGGTGCGGCTGACTGGAAATGCCTCCAAGTCGTCACCGGGGTAGGGAATCATCAGCTTTTTCAGCAGTTGCGGCTCCGAGCCCGGGTCCAGCCAGAGGCGATGACGGTCTGTCGGCAAGATCACCGGCATGCGGTCATGGACGTCTGCGGCCAAGGGACTGGGGCTGGTGGTCAGGATGGTGCAGGAGAGCTTGTCTGCGCCTTGGGGATCCTTCCAGCGTTCCCAAAGACCGGCAAAGGCGAAAAGGCCTCCGTTGTGCAGGCGGAACAGGTAGGGCTGCTTGCCGTCGGGCAGTTTGCGCCACTCGTAGTAGCCGTCGGCAGGGACCAGGCAACGTCGGCGGGCAAAGGCGTTTCGGAAGGCCGGCTTGGTATCGACCGTCTCGCAACGGGCATTGATCATCCGGGCGCCGATCTTGGCATCCTTGGCCCAAAAGGGAATCAAGCCCCAATGGAAAAAATCCAGCCGCCTCTGCCCTTCAGAGCCGAGGCGAACGGCCGGTACGTCCTGAGTGGGAGCGATATTGAAACGGGGCCCGATCCGGACTTCGTCCACTTCGAAAAGGTCGGGGATTCGTTCGTAGCCGGTCAGAGTGTAGCGTCCGCACATAGAGGTTGATTGTAGCGGGATCAGTTGCCGGTTGTCAGTCCGGAAGGGGAGAGTCCCAAGTCCCAAAAACGTTCAAAGCACTGCTCCAATCGGCTCTTGTGATTGTCATCTGGGATTTTGACTTCATTCTTGCAACTGACAACTGACAACTCAATCTCCGCTTATGACTTGCCGCTTCACAGTCAGGTTGTCGACGCGGTCGAGGTCGACTTGGACGCCCATGCCCGGACGGTCGATGGGGACAGTCACCCGGCCTTGCGGGTCCATGCTCCATTCAGGGGTCACAATGTCTCGCTCCCAGTAGCGGGAGCTGGGGGAAACGTCTCCGGGCAGGGTGAAGTTGGGCAGTGAGGCCAGTGCCACGTTGTGGGCCCTTCCCACTCCGCTTTCCAGCATTCCGCCGCACCAAACGGGAATGCCCCGGCTTTGGCACAGGTCGTGGATGGCCTTGGAGGATGAAAAGCCTCCCACCCGCCCGGGCTTGATGTTGATGATCCTGCCGCTTTGCAGGGCGATCATGTCCTCAGCCCGTTCCAAAGAGGTGATCGACTCGTCCAGGCAAACCGGTGTGCGGAGTTCCTTTTGAAGGCAGGAGTGGCGCCTCATGTCATCCCAGGCTAAAGGCTGTTCGATCATGATCAGGCCGAAGCGGTCCAGTTGCTTGAGGCAGTCCAGGTCCGACGGGGTGTAGGCGTTGTTGGCGTCGGCCATCAGGGGGGCATCGTCGCCCAACGATTCGCGGACCGCCTCAAGGTATTCGATGTCAGCGCCGGGCTTGATCTTGATTTTGATTTTGCGATAGCCCTGCTCCAGGGCCTGGCGGGCTTTGGCCACCAACTGGGAGGGGCAGTCCTGAATGCCGATGGAGATCCCCACTTCGATATACTCACGTGTCCCGCCCAGCAGCCGGGAAAGTGACACGTCTTGGCGCCGGGCCTCCAGTTCCCAGCAAGCCATTTCAACTCCGGCCTTGGCCATGTTGTGCCCCCGGAAGTCCCGATCCAGCGCAGCCGCGATCTGCTCCGGTCCCTGGAAGGACTGTCCCAAGACTCGGGGGGCCACCCAGGAGCCGATGGCCAGCCAACAGGTATCCGTTGTCTCGGAGCTGTAGTTGGGCTGTTCGGCGGCCACCGCCTCTCCCCAACCGGTCAGCCCGTCGGCGTCTCGGACTTGGATGAGCAGGATGCGGCGATCGGTCTGGGTTCCGGAGGAGATTTGAAAGGGCTCCTTGAGGGGCATCCGAACTTCGCGTAATTCCAATCGTTGAATGTGGAGCATAAAATCTCGGAAGGAGTCGGGAATCAGGAGTCAGGAGTCAGGAAGAAGGAGAGCGGAGGTCGCCAGAATGCAAATCCTCCGGGCCTTTTGACCGACTCTCTGACTGACGGCTGACAACTTTGTCCCCCTCCTCCTCCCCCTCCTCTGCGTCTCTGCGCCTCTGCGTGAAACCCGGCTTCAGGCTTCAGGCTTCAGGCTTCATGCTTCATGCTTCATGAGCAGATAGTAGCAGCGATCGCTGACCGGGTCGCGCTGGAACCCCTGCACCCGATAGCCTTGGCTCAGATAGTGCTGAAAGGCTCGGCGGGTACAAGACCTCCACAGGCGTCCGGCCTGTGCAGAAGCTTGCTTGGCTTGTTGGATGTCGGACGGGATTTCCACCCGCAACGGGCCGGTCGCCGAAAGATCGGGCTCCTCGGGCCGGGGCACGCTGTTTGCGGCAAGCCGGGTGTTCACCACAGGCCCCAGGTCGGCGGCATCTTTGTCATCTCTCCTTGCAACCTGTTGCTGGCGCACCAGCTCATCGACCCGACCGCTGGTCAAATCCCATTCCAGGACGAACCGGTCCGTACCCAGCCCTTCGTGCAGGGAACTGCCCATGCCGCCGTACATTTCCTCAACGTACTCGTCCACCGCCGCACCCAGCCGATTAAGGTTTAGGTGGGCGTTTCGGGCCACCAAGGGGTCGTAGCTCCAGTACATGGCGCCCACCCCCATCTCGACCAGGGTCTGTCGCTGGTAGAGCTTGAGCCTGCGCCCCAGCCCCTGATCCCGGAGCTCTGGCCGCACGGCCAGCATATGCGACCAATGAGCCACCCTGCCCTTGCGCAGCCCTGTCACCCCCAGCACGAATCCAGCCAGGCGTCCTTGCGGCTCGAATGCGCCAGCCACGATCCCGCCCATCTTCTGAATGATCTGCTGGACGGAGGGGGGAACGCATTCGGCGAAGTCATCCCCCCAAGTCTCCTCCTGCAGATGGAAGCAGAGCAGCTGCTCTGCGTAACCTTGCAAGGGGCGAATCTCAAACTCCATTTCACTCGACCTTATTCTCTGGCCTTTTACTTGGCGCGTTCACTGTTGAGCCCGACCTGACGATCTTGATCAGGCCCAAGGTGAGGACAGGGATGACGTAAATGAGCAGGAATCCCCAGGTGATGCTTCCGTACCCTTTGGCAATCAGGCCGATCAAGCCCATTTGGGCGATCAATGCTCCGGCCAGCAGCAGCCCGCCACCCAAGGAAAGGCGCAGCAGCCGGGGCATGGCCTTTTGACGGTCTCGAAAGAAGCCTGACAACCGCTCGTTGACAGCGTGGATCATGCCGGTGCCGGTTTCGATCAGGGTTCCGAAGAGGACGATTTGAAAGGCCCATCGAAATGCTGGCGACCCCAAAGCCTCCAGCAGCGAGTTGGCTGGGACGGCCCGCTGGAGGACATCCGGATACTGCCCTGACATGGCCAGGTAAAAGAGCAGGCCGGGGAGCATGGCGATGGGTCCGGCCAACAGCCCCGCTCCGACCGCTTCTTTGCGGGCCTTGCAATGCCGGACGGAAAAGAGGACCGCCGGAATCACACCCAGGTTGTAGGCGGCGTACTGGATTCCTCCCACTGCCCAACCCGGCTTGAGGGGCCCGCTTTGGAAAGCTTGGCTGATTTGAGGCCCGAAGCTCCAAAAGCAGGCCGCAAACAGGACGATGTACATGGCGTAAAGCACCATCGACCAGAAGGAGATAAAGCCTTCGATGGCTTGGCTGCCCGCATAGACCAGCCCTCCCACAGCCACCATCATGGCAACTACGCCCAGGGCGTACCCATGCCCCAAGTTGTCCTGCAGGATGCTCCCGGCCGCCGAGGCGATCACGGCCAGAACCAGCATGAGCAGGATCAGGTAGCAGACCTCGAAAAGGAACCAGCCGCGCCCCAGCAGCTTTTGAAAGAAGTGGCGGTAGTCGAATGCCTGAAAGCAACGGGCAAACTCGAAACTGGCGGCGCACACCAACGACCACAGCACTGTCGAGACCGCCAGCATGGCCGCCAGGCCGCTTGCCGGCCCATAGCTGAGGAAAAACTCCACCAATTCGCGGCCCGTGCCGTAGCCGCCGGCGATCACCACCGACTGGAAGACCAGTCCGGGCAACAGATAACTCCGGAATCGTCGCGAATGGGGCATGGGGGCGATTCTCTTCCTGCCAGCTCATTTTTCAGCATCCGGCCCAAGCAGGAAGAAATCGTAAACCGCCCGCGAGATGTGCGCAATAGCTTTTTCGCGTTGGGCAACATCGCGTTCCGACTCTTTGATGAAAACAGAAACGGCGACATGTCCGGCGTCATCCGGCAAGGCGATGATCCCCACGTCGTTGGTGGTGGCGCCGATGGTACCCGTTTTGTGGGCCACTTCGATGTAGGGCGGCAAAAAGCCTTTGAGACGGTCTTCGCCCGTTTCGCAGCGCCGCATGATGTCCAGCAGCAGACGGGTGCTGTCAGGCTCCAGGGCTTGGCCGCGCCAGATTTTTTCCAGCAAGCGGGTCATTCCCCGCGGAGTCGCGGAGTCGCGGGGATCGCCGCTGAAGGCGATGGAGGGCGCTTCGCGGCGCAATTGGGGAACCTCCCGGTAAAGGTCTGCAAATCTTGCCGGATCCCAATCCCCGTCGGGAAGCTTGATTCCGGCCCAGTCGGCGATCAGGTTGAGGGTGGGACGGTCCACACGGATCCCGTCCACTTCCAATTCCTTCAGCATGTCGGTCACCGCATCAGGGCCGCCGGCGGCCTTGAGTACCAAGTCGGTCGCCGAGTTGTCGCTGATGATCAGCATCAGCTCTAGAAGATTGGCCAGAGAGAGGCTGACACCGGGATCATCCAGCAGCCGGCTGATGGTTCCGCTGCCCGGATGCAGGTCGGCCGGCTTCAGGGCCACCATCTGGTCGAGCCGAATCCGGCCTTGGTCCACCCGGTGCAGCAGCTGAACGGCGATGGGTACCTTGTAGGTGCTGGCCATGGGAAAGGAATCGTCTGCATTGAAAAACAGTGCCCGGCCCGATTCCAGATGAATGGCGGCCACTCCGGCCTTGCCTCCGGAAAGAGCCTCCAGACGATCGATCTCGCGCTGCACCCGTGTCAGCGTCTGGGATTCGGCGCCTGTGGGCACCGGTTGCTGAAAAGCCTTGGCCGGCCTGGACAGCGGCACTGCGACGGCCAATGCCAGCAGGCAAAGCCTCCCTGCAGCGGCGGCAAACTTTCTATGGATTCTCATTGGTCCTTCCTGTGATTTCGCATATGACGGATGTTGAATCATAAAACAAGATTGATGAGAGCTTACTTCGGGAAAGAGGAGAGCCCTCGTTTCAAGCGAAGCGGCGTAGCGAGCTTGCGAACGAAAAGCGCGAAATCCGGGCTAACCTGGATTTCGCACGGGTTTCCTGCTGCGGAGCCGCAGATCATCCGCCCTGGCTGCGTTGCGCTCCCTCGGCCTGCTCGACGTACAGTACAGTACGACTGCGCGGGCCTCGGTCGCGA
>JANQFM010001011.1 GCA_028277865.1 Acidobacteriota bacterium | reverse complement strand
ACCGGACCTTTCACCAGACGGTGCGAATCCCATGCCCCCAGCGCCCCGTGCGCGTGGTCTTGGAAGGACGGGATCTGCTCTTGGCGCAGCCCGAAGTTCCCCTCCACTCCCAGCTTGAGCAGGCGCGGATCCCACCAGACCACCTTGTGGCGCCCCTGCTCGGGCTCATGCAGGCCCGGCTTGACCGAAAACTCCGGCTTGCCGTCGTGGGCCTGGGGACGCTGCATCACGCTGGCCGGGCCGAATTGCGGGCATCCCGGCGCCGGCGAGGACTCGCGCCAATTCTCCTTGCTGGGATAAAGTGCCTTGTTGAGCGGGCTGAGCCAGCCTTGCAGCTTCTCGTCTCCCACTGTCGGGACGATGAGGACGTCGCGGGCGCGGGTGGCGGCCACGTAGGCCAGCCGGACGCCTTCGGCCTCGTCGCGCTGACGCTCCAATTCCTGGTTGTCGAGCAGTTCCCAGGGCGAGCATCCCAACAACCGGATAGCGCACAGCCCTTTGCCCATGTCCACCGTCTTGTCGGGCTGGTACCGCGCCAGGTGAGCCGTCATATCAGCCAGCAGCACCACGGGGAATTCCAGACCCTTGGCGGCGTGGACAGTCATGATGCGCACCCCTTCGGCGCCCTCCTCCAGATGGGGCCCCTCGGAGGCGTCCCCTGTTTCGGCCGCCCGCTTGAACTGCTCCACGAATCCCCGGAAGGAAAGCCCGCCTGCCACCTCGAAGGCCCGGGCCATGTCGCAAACCCTTTGAACATTGGCCAGCACTTGGTTGCCAGCTGGACGCAAGGCAAACCCCGCGTGAGCCCGGGTGGCCTCCAGGAGGGCATTGACCGTATGGACCACCGGGCGGCGGTTGCGTCGGCGATGCAGCTTTTTGATCAGCCCCAATGCCTCGGTGACCGGTTCGAAATCCGCATCCAGATCCAAAGGCAGGGGACGAAAGGGGTGCAGCTTGCCATGGGTCAGCTTGAAGCGCAGCAGCAAGTTGTCGGGCACTGCAAACAAGGTGCCTTTGAGGGCGGCGAAAACGGACAACTCGTCGTCCGGCCACTCGATGGCCATCAGGGCAGCCTTGAGCGTTTCGACCTCCTCGCGCTGATGGAAGGAGCGCGCCCCCACAAGCTGATGAGCAATGCCCCGCGCCTCCAGTGCGCTGGTGTAATCGCGGGTCATGTCGTTGCCCCAGGAGACGAAGCGGCGAAAGAGAAGGCAAATATGGCGAGGGGCGATGGGGACAGGGTCGCCGGGCTGGTCGGGATCGCGGATCTTCCAGCCGCTTTCGTTGACCAGCCAGTCGATAAAGGCGCCCGCCGTATCGGGCAGCCAGGCTTCGATGGCTGTACGGGCGATCTTGGTCCATCCGTAAGGGCAGGGCACAGGCAGGGCGATCACCGAAGGGTGTTGGCTGGAGGCTGTCCTGAAGTGCTCCAGGGGTACGTACGTGGGCTGGCCGCTCAAGGTATCGCCGCTCATCTCGGAGGCGAACGCGCCGTTGACCATCTGTTGAATGGGCGCCATGGAGCGGAAGCTGCGGCCCAGATGGACCAGCCCGACTCCCCGTTGCTGCAGGTTGCGGCTGATTTCCTGGTAAAGCAGCACGTCGGCCCGCCGGAAGCGGTAAATCGACTGCTTAGGGTCGCCGACCAAAAACAGCTTGCCGGGGACGGGGCGCACCTTGTGCCAGTCGGTCTGCAAGGGATCGTCCGCCGTGAGCAGCAGCAATATTTCGGCCTGCAGCGGATCGGTGTCTTGAAACTCGTCCACGAAGATATGGCTGAAGCGATTCTGAAAATAGTTGCGAACCGCTTGGTTGCCCTGCAGCAGGTTGCGCACGAAGATGAGCAGGTCCACAAAGTCGAGCTTGCCCGAACGCCGCTTGAGTTCCTCGTACTCGCCCACCAACTCCTTCAACTCGGCCTGCAGGCAGGCGGCCAAATCGGCATCAGCTCGTTCGAGGAGCTTTTCCAGCTGTTCGATCACCTGCTGGCGGGCTTGCAGGAGTTGCTGGCGGCTGACCTCTTCGGAGTAGAGCCCCCGGCCCTTGCGCCGATCCTTGCGCAGGTCGCGCAGCAGCTTGGCCAATAGGGCTTCCAGGTCATCGACGTGGATATCGCGGATCTCGCCCGTGCGCCGGTACCAGGCGGCGAAATCGCGTGCCGGCGCCAGGCTGCGCCTCAGGTAATCCGCCGAGTATTTGGATTTGGCGCTCCAGTCGGCCAGCCGCAGTATCGGTTGGATGACCGCCCCGATCTCGGCCTCCCGATCAAATGGCTCGCGGCGCCATTGGGTTGGAAAGTCACGCCACTCAATAAGCTGCCATCCGGCATCGCGCAGACGGTCCAGAGGCGACCCGTCCATCGACCCCCACATCGAAACCCGCGTCAAGGCCCGACGCAGGCCTTCGGGAAGGTCATTGAGCCGTTCCTGAATCCATCGGCGGAAGGCTTGTTCGTAAAGCCGAGGGGCTTCTATCTCGGAAAGCTCTTCAAAAGCGGGATCGACACGTGCTTCCACGGGACGTTCGCGCAGGATCTCGGTGCAAAAGGAGTGGATGGTGCCGATGCGGGCTTCTTCCAGGTGAGCCAGAGCCTCATCC
>JANQFM010001008.1 GCA_028277865.1 Acidobacteriota bacterium | reverse complement strand
CGGGGTTTTAAGAATGCCCAGCCCAGGACTCAATCAGCAACCAAGTCGGATTTGGACGCCGCTTCGAAAAACCATCCTCGCCCTCGTCTTCATCGCCTTAGGGACTGCCTGCCTTGGGATCACCCTTGTTCACTGGCTGGAGTGGCGGAACAAGCCCAGCCCCATCCCGATCGCGGCTCCTGTTGACGCTGCAATTGATCTGGAGGCACTGCTTGAGGCCGGCTTCCCGGAGGATTTTCAATTTGGCAAGAGAGAGATCCTGGCCCTCTATGTTCTGTACACAGACGGCTGCCTGCTCTGCGTCAACGACCTTGCAGACTACGCAGATCTGCTGGGTCGCCGGGAGGGGAAGGACGATGGCGCTGGGAGATGGGAGGCCAAGGTGGTCCAAGCCCTACTCTGGATGGGCGATGACCGCACTGAAGCCGTGCGCCTCTCGAAAATCCTGAACCTGGGCATTCCCACCGGTTTCATTGATTCCGCCCAAACCCCTGATGGTCTCCGGCCGGGTTTGGGGCAGGCTCAAGCCGCCCTATTCATCCTTCCCGACGAGAAGCTGGTCTTCTACAGGATTCTCCTCACCACTGCTGGGACCAGCCTGGCAAGAAAGCAAGCCAACCTGGCTAAGATGTTTGAGGCCGGTCAGACCCTCAAAGCCGGCTATTTGGCCTCGCAAACACCCTTGAAAGGAGAGTGACTTTTGAGATTCAAAGCAGGAGCGAATCAGCTACTGGCCTTTGCAACAGCATTCTTGTTCGTGGCCTCGGGCCTGTCTATCGCTGTTCATCTGACAGTCCTCGCCCAAGAGGAGGGTACGGAGTGCTACACCTGCAGCAAGCAGGAATTGTGCATCACCGTCAACGACGGATGGGAGGTCTGTACAGAAACAAATTCCGGAGGCGAAAGGGAGTGCGATGTCTCCGGCGACGAATGTCACCAGATCCTCGAATGAGGCTTGGCTTCCATGGGCGGGCTCTCTTCCTTCTCGGCTGATGAACGCCAGACGCAGCGTCTGGCGCTGACGGTCCTGCGGATCGATCCCTGCCCCATCGCCATCCGTACTCCGAAAGAATCAGCGAGCTGACCTGGATGAAGTCCTGGGCCTATCCTCCCCTGACTCCGGCTGTTGCAGGCATCTGCCTGTTTCTCTTGGCCGGGTGTCTGCGGACAGGCGAATACCACTGCTTCCACTTCTCAGATCCTCCACCCTCCTTGTCGGTGCGCCTGCGGGAATCCTTGGTCCTCGGCGCTGAGGCATCCTCATCACGCAACTACCTTTTCGGCGACGTGCGCTTCGTACAGACGGATCAAGCCGGTCATATCTACGTTGCCGACCGGGCCTCCATGGAAGTGAAGGTCTATGGGCCTGACGGACAGCATCTCCGGTCCATCGGTGGCAGGGGACGGGAACCGGGCAGATTCAGAGTCATCACTTGCATGTGGGTTTCGGATGATGGCTCTGTCGTCGTGATCGACGGCCTGAACAAGCGCATCACCTTCATGAATTTCCGGGGGGAAGTCCTCAAAACCAAGCCCGTTGATATCCGCACCATGCTTTGGCCCAGAAGAATGCAGGAAGTCGGACGGCAGTTTGCCTTTCTCTACAAGCTTCCGGCGAGCCGGGGCAACAGCGATGGGCTGTTTCATCTTTTTGACTTGGGGATAGAGCGGGAAACCGACCGGTTCGGCTCCTTCCGTGACTTCGGTTTTGCTGACGAGGCTCTGGAGCTCTCATATTTGGAAGTGAATCCCGGCTATTTTTGGGCAGGCACGCCTCAGGCCATCTTCTACAGCCCCTCCCTCTACCGGGGAAAGCTCTACCGGCTGAGCCGAATCGGCGATGTCTGGCAAACAACGCAGATCCTCTGCGGGCACATTGAAGGAGAAGAGCCGCTGAGCGAGGTCAAGGGCCTGTCAGCTGCTGACCAGGGCCGGTTCAGCTTCGTGACCTCTCGGAAAGGCCGCAAGCGCTTCGGCATTCTCCGCAATGAAAGCCGGGGAGTGTTTACGCTCAACGACGGCCGGATCGTCCACTTCACCCTGATAGAGCGTTTGGCCAACAAGGTGTTCGGAATGGAAGTGTATCGGCCTGACGGCCAGCTAGCCGGCTACGCGCCCCTGGAGAAAACCCCATTGACACCGGGGCAGGCCGTGGACATCCCCATCAGCGTCCACTGGAAAGACAGCCGCGATCGATTCTATCTGGTGGATCGCCGCGAAATCCCCACTCTGAAAGTGGTAACCTTGGAAATCGACTACCGGACGGAGAATCCGGCCCGCTGAATCAGCATTATCTTCAACCAGGCGGCCACATGGGGACCGGCATTGGACTGGAATTTCGCGACTCCCTGCGCAGCTTGCGCAGGAACCCTTTGCTGAGCGCCGCCTGCATCCTCACATTGGCGCTGGGCATCGGCGCCAACTGCGCCGTGTTCAGCCTGGTGAACGCCGTCCTGCTCAGGCCGCTGCCTTATCCCGAACCGGACCGACTGGTTGTTGTCTGGGCCACCGACCTGCAAAGGGGCTGGGACTCCCTCTATCTTTCGCCTGCCAACTTCCAGGACTTCAAAGAGGCCAATCGCACCCTGGACGGCCTGGGCGCCTTTCGTCGCCGGCAGGCGACCTTGACAGGGCTGGAACGGCCTGACGACGTGCAGGTTCTGGAGGCCGATCCCAACCTGCTGCGTGTCCTGGGCTGGCGTTCTCAAAAGGGGCGCCTTTTCACCAACTCCGACAACGACGCCGTGCTTGTCAGCTCCCGCTACTGGCTCAACAAGCTGGGCGGCGACCTTCAGGCCATCGGCAGGCCTCTCGTCCTGGACGGCCGAAGCCGCGTGGTGCTGGGGATTCTTCCTTCCCGATTGCTTTTGCCGCCCTTCGAAGCCGACCTCGTGTCACCCCTCGAATTCAAGGCCGCTGAGCTGAAGAATCGTCGGCGCAGCGATCTGGGAGTGGTGGGACGACTCAAAGCCCCCGTCAGCCTGAAGCAGGCCCAAGGCGATTTGGAAGGCATCGCCGCAGCACTGGCGGAAAGGTACCCCAAAAACTCCGGCACCGGCGTGCGCTTGGTTCCCTTGCGGGACCAGATCGTCCAGGATCGCAGCCTTTCCCTGCTGCTGCTGCAGTCTGCTGCCGGGCTGGTGCTGCTCATTTGCTGTGCCAACGTGGCCATGCTGCTGCTCTCTGCGGGACACCGCAGCCGGAGGGAGCTGGCCGTCCGGATGGCGGCAGGAGCCGGTCCCTGGCAGCTGATGCGCCTGTCTTGGATGCGCTGCATCATCCTCTCGCTGGCGGGCGGCGCCTGCGGGCTGCTGGCCGCGGCTCCGATATCCACGTTGTTGCTGTACTGGGCCGGTGCCGACATTCCCCGTCGGGACGAGGCCGCATTGGACGGCACGGTTGCCGCAGTCACCCTGGGATTTGCCCTGCTCACGGGACTCCTGGCCGGCGCGGCCCCTTCTCTGCGAGCCTGGCGCACCAGCCACGACGACGTACTGCGCCAAGCCCAGTCCAGTTCGCAGGGACGCTCGGGGCTTCTGGCCGGCCGCTTGCTGATCGTCTTCGAGACAGCGCTTGTGGTGGTTTTGCTGGTGCTCTCCGGACTCACCATCCGCAGCCTGCTGCGGCTTCAAAGCGTTGACTGCGGATTCGAGCCCTATCCCGTCACCGTAGCCGAGATCCAGCTGCCCGCCTACAAATACCCCCACACGCGCATCGAACTCCGGCGGGACTTTTGGAGCCGATTGCTCGATCAGGCCCGGTCCTTGCCTGGCGTGCGCTGGCCGGCCGTATCCTCGCACTTGCCGCTGGACGGAGGCCCTTCCAGGATGCCCATCAAGATCGAAGGCCAGGCGGCCCCGGAGTCCGGAACGTTGCGGGCTCAGATTCAGACTGCCAGTTCCGACTACTTCCGGGCCATGGGAATTCCGTTGCTCAGCGGAAGAGCCTTCAGTGCAGCCGACCAAGGACAGGCAGGCGCCGCCATCGTCAACCAGGCCCTGGTCGGCCAGCATTTCGACGGCCAGGATCCTCTGGGCCGCCGCATCGTCTTCCTGGGCAAGAGCTATCCGGTCGTCGGCGTTGCCGGCGATGTCCGGATGGACTCCCTGGCAGCAGAGCCTGAGCCGTTGATTTACCTGCCTTACCTCAAGCATCCCCACTTCGCCGCCGCCTGGCTGATCCTGCACAGTGCGGACGATTCCGATTTGACGCCTCTGATTCCGGAGCTGACTGCCCGGATCGACCCCCAGCAGCCCATCCAGCGAATTGCAGCGCTGGACGGCCTGGTCAAGGAATCCGCCGCTACGCCCCGCTCCCGGGCCCTGCTGCTGTCATGGCTGGGAATCGCGGCGCTGTTCCTGGCCTTGTTCGGGATCTATGGGGTCGTTTCGGACTCTGTGATGGGCAGGGTTGCGGAGATCGGAATCCGCATGGCGCTGGGGGCGGACAAAAAGCAAGTTTTGGGATTGGTCCTTCGTCACAGCTTGGGATTGGCTGCATTGGGCGTCCTGATCGGCCTGGTCGGCGCCCTGGCGTCCTCAAGGGCCGTCGCCTCGCTGCTTTTCGAAGTTGAGCCTCACGACCCGATGACCTTGGCCTCCGTATCGGCGCTTGCGCTGCTGCCGGCCCTTCTAGCCTGCATCCTTCCCTGCCGCCATGCTGCGAGGGTCGACGTCGTCAAAACCTTGCGCCACCAATGACTCTGTGCCTCCCGTGCTCACTACGACGAACCGCTTCTCCGCGACTCTGCGCCTCTGCGTGAAATCTTGAGAATGGGGAGCCCGGCCCGGCTGCCGGACTCCCCTCCTGTGGAAGGAGCCGCACGATCCTCCGCGAGGGTTTCAAGTGCAGTCCTGCAGTTCCCGGTGGCCGGGTC
>JANQFM010000943.1 GCA_028277865.1 Acidobacteriota bacterium | reverse complement strand
TACTCACCAAGGGATCCCCCGCTTCATCCGCGAGGGCGACCGCTACCGCAACTTCCTCATCGCCCGCTCCTGCTTCCACTGCCAGGACCCGGTATGCCTGATCGGCTGTCCGACCGGCGCCATCCGACGCTCCAATGTGGGCGACGTGGTCGAAATCGTGGACGACATTTGCATAGGCTGCCAGGTCTGCGCGCGCAGCTGCCCTTACGACGCCATCGTGATGCATGACCTGCAGCAGCAGTGGCCTGAGGATGCGCTGCCGGCACGGCTGAGGGGACAGCCCCGCCTGCTGGCCAGCAAGTGCAACCTGTGCTACGACAAGGGACACGATCCGGCCTGCGTGAGCAATTGCCCTCACGGCTGCGCCTTCCGCATCAAGAGTGTGGACGACTTTTTTAAGATCATCTCGCCGGAGTAGGGGAAGGAGTCAGGAATCAGGAGTCAGGAATCAGGAAGAATGAAGGGAAGGGTTCTGGAATCGGACTCTCCCAAACTGCGAACTGCGAACCGCGAACCGCGGACTTTTCCTTTCAGCCGGTGGGTCAAGTCGCCGGTTTGGCTGAGGAGGTTTTGCCTGGCGACCGGATTGTGCTTGGCGGTATTGCTGGTCAACCTGGCCGTCTCCGAACTGGCGCCGGGGAACTGGTGGGGACTGGCCTATGGCTGGACTGCCGCTTTGCTCATGGCCGCAGCGGCGGCCTATGGATGGCGGCGGCGATATCCCGGATGGGTCACCCGCAAAGGCCTGGGAAGCGCCCAGTCCTGGCTGCAGTTCCACATCTATGGAGGCCTTCTTTGCCTGCTCCTGATCTGGATGCATGTGGGCTTTCGGTTGCCCAGGGGCGCATTGGCCTGGGCGTTGCTGCTGCTCAGCCTGTGGACGATCGTCAGCGGGCTGCTGGGCGTTTGCCTGCAAAAGTGGATCCCGGCATTGCTGGCCTCCGGCCTGCAACTGGAGGTTTTGGCTGAGCGCATCCCCGATCTGACCCGGCAGCTGCACCAGCGGGCACAAGCCCTGGCCGAGGAGGGAGGTACGCCCTTGAGGGAGTTTTACGGCCAACAGATCGCCCCCACGCTGCAGGGCAACCAGCTGCGCTGGGCCTACTTTTTAGGTGTGGGCGGCGCCATCGACGAGCGCCTCAACCAGTTCGAGTACCTGTCCGAAGCGTTGGGAGGAGAGGAGCGGCAGCAAGTCCGTTCGCTGGAGGAGATCTATCGCCAAAAACTGGAGCTGGATGCCCACTACACCATCCAAAGGGTGCTGCGCAACTGGCTGGCGCTGCACGTGCCGATCTCCTTGCTGGTGCTGGTCCTGCTGGCTTGGCATATTTTTGCGGTGGCGTATTATTGAAGGGGGCTGGGGAATGGGGGCTGGCGGCTGAAGTTGGGAACATTCGCAGCAGAATGAGGCAATCCCGGCGCCGGCCCCCGGCCCATCATCGAGATGAGAAAGGAAAAAGGACTCTTCGGTCGGCTGGGCCTGCGTGTCTCGGCGAACTACATCTTCCCCTCGCGGCAGCGCAGATGGATCTGGTCGGGAGCGCTGCTGGCATCGTTGGCATTTTCATTGATGGCGGCCGATGCCCTCTTTCGCGGCGGGTCTTCGCTTTCCAGCGGACCTCTCACCTCCAGCCACGCCCTGCTGGAGGAAGACTGCGGATCCTGCCATGCCCTGGGCGGAGTCAGCGACGAAAACTGCTCCAGCTGCCATGAGAGGCTGGCCGGCAATGCGACTGAGGAAGCACCCATTTACAGCCTCCAGGCCCACTACATTTACCGTTCCGAGGATCTAGGCCGCCAGGGCGACCCGGACCTGGAGCCATCCTGCTCCAACTGCCACGGGGAACATCGCGGACGCACTTTTGCAGCCACCGAGGTCTCTGACCAGGGCTGCCTGCCCTGCCATCCCGTCGGCTCGTTCGAAAGCGGGCATCCTCAGTTCGACATCGTCGCGGGTCAAAACCCTGATCCGGCCGGGCTCAAGTTCAACCATGCCCGCCACACCAAGGTCTTTGCAGAACGGTTTCAGTTCGCAGGAGAGCAAGCCTGCCTCTACTGCCATGAACCGGAACCATCGGGCAGGCATTTCCAACCTCTGGACTTCGACCGCCATTGCGGCTTGGCCTGTCACCTCAACCGAGGCACCGAACTCCTTCCGCTGGACGGCCGGCAATCGCAACCAGGGGTCATGACCCTGCAGCAGCTTCAAAGCCTGGCGCCATTGCGCCCCTGCCTGGGTTCAGTCCAGCCCGGGGATTTTCAGGCAGCCGGCAGCGCAAGCCTGAGCAAGGCAAGATTGCGACACCAGGATTGCTGGATCGTCGAAAACATGAGGATGCTGCGCCGCAGCCTCCAAGGAGACCTGGGTTGGGTCGGCCTGCTGGCGGTGGATGGTTCGGAAATTGGCAGGGAGCACTATCTCAAAGGGATCGACCATCTCGAGCAGCATGCCGCCGAATTGCGGAGCCGGGAAGGCTCGCCGGACGGCGATCTGGAGGCCGATCTGCAGCGGGCACGGCGGCTGGCCCGACGCCGAGGCATCCCGCATCAAGGTGAATCGGCGGCTGCATCAGAGGCGGCCTCTCAATTGGAATCCATCCTCAGCGCCGCCTATGCCAGCCTGCTGCGGGCCGGCGCCATTTCCGAGGCCACCCCCGCGCCTGCAGACCCCCAAGCGGTTTCGCGGCTGATCGAAAGATTGACGCAGCCTTGCCAGGAGTGCCACTTCAGCAGCGATCGGGGACTGGCGCCCGTTCAGAGCGACCAAAGGGTCTTGAAGCGGGCCGAGTTCGACCACCGCGCTCATGTCGTCCAGATGAATTGCCAGTCCTGCCACCAGACGCTGCTGGAGAACGAGTGGAATTTGCTGGACGATTACAACCAGCGGACCACTCGCTTGTCCGAGATGCACAATCTGCCCGGCATCGAATCCTGCCGCGAATGTCACCGTTCCGGGGTCGCCTCGGCCGGTTGCGTCTCTTGCCATGTCTTTCATCCCGGCAAGCAGCGTCGCATGGAACGGCTCATCATCCGGACGGAGAGGAAGAAGGAATCGTGAAGGCGAGGCTGTTTTGCCCCATCGGGGATTTGGAGGGCCTGGACGTCCTGATCGAGCGCGAGGCGATCATCGGACGGGCGCCGGGCAACGAGATCGTCCTTTCCTCAGCGGTGGTCTCGGGCAAGCATGCGCGGATCTATTTTGAAGGGCAAGAGTCATTCTGGATCGAGGATCTGGGAAGCCGCAACGGAACCCGTATCGATGGGCGTCCACTGTTGCAGCCCCGCAGGCTGGGCGATCTGCACGTGGTGACTCTGGCCGACGGCCTGGATTTCGTCTTCCAGGTCGTCCCGGACGACTTCGTGCGCGGGGAAGAAGGGCTGGAGACGCCTCGGGCAGTCGATGCCACAGCTGACGGCATGCAGGCGCCGCAGCTTCCCGAAGGCCTGTCTTCGGAGGCTGAACGCGAGCCGTCGCTGCAGCCACGCTCGGAAAGGGAACTCACTGTTTTCAAGGCGGCGCCCATCGTAGCGCCTGATTTCGATGCGCCTGATCAGCCTCCCTCCCAAGCCCCGTCTTCCGAAGCGACCAGCCGAGGCGAGGCGCCGCCGATTGCACCTGCCGGCTTGAGCAGGACGCCGGACAACATTGGGAAGGCACCTGATACCAAACCTTCCGTCCCCTCGGCGCCTGAACCTGCCAGCCCAAGCCTTCCCAGGTTCTTTTTGATGGCCGAAAACGAGGACGGCACGGCAACCAGCTATCCTTTGAGCTCCGGCGAGAATTTGGTGGGTCGGCTGGACGAGTGCCCGGTCCAAATCCAGCATCCCACCGTTTCGCGGCGGCACGCCCTGCTCACCGTCAAGGAAGGGAAGGTCTTCCTGCGCGAACTTGCAGGCTTGAACCCTGTCCTGCTGGCCGGGGACAAAGTGGAGGGGGAGGTCGAAGTGCAGCTCAACCAGGAGGTCCAAATCGGGCAGGTGAAGATGGTTCTGGTGAAACGGTAGGAGGATTTCACGCAGAGGCGCAGAGACGCGGAGAGAGAGGGAAGAGCAGGCTTCTCTGCGTGTTTGCCCCTCTGCGACTCTGCGTGAAATCCCCGGCTTATTCTGGAGGCCTGATGGAATTTCCGGTTCGACCTGACGGCAGCTTGGAATTGAACAATCCCCCGCAGCTGCCGGAGATTCTCGACTTGCTGATTGTGGGCGGGGGGCCGGCCGGGACGGCAGCGGCCTTGCGCGCCCGGGAGCTGGGGCTGCGGGCGCTGGTGATCGACCGGGACGACCTGATGTCGCGCATTCGCGACTATTCCAAAGACAAGCTGATCTATCCCCACTACGGCGGCGGCGACCGGATGCGATTCCCCAAGGCAGGGGAACTGGTGGCCCAGATTCCCTTTGCCCCCATCGACAAGGATGACCTGTGCCGCCGCTGGAAGAGCCTTTACTACCAACATGGCCTTGGCGCACAAACAGGAGTCGAACTGCTGGGGCTGCAAGGGCAGGACGGCAGCTGGAAAGCCCAGGCCTTCAACCACAACCAAAAGTCGGAATTGGCCTTCCAGGCCCGTCATGTGGCCATTGCCGTAGGACGCGGAGTGCCGCGCACCCTCGACATTCCCGGAAACGCCTTGGGGGTCAACTACCGCCTTTCCGACCCCGGCCTTTTTGTGCAGGGACCGGTCTGCGTGATCGGAGGAGGGACTTCGGCAGCCGAGGCCGTCATCGCCCTGTCGCGGGCCAAGGTGCGCGCCGCAGACCCCTCCAGCGTCTACTGGTCCTACCGGGGCGAGAAGATGCCCCGCGTCTCCAAGGCGCTGCACGAAGAGTTCTTCGAGGCCTTCGTCGTTAATGGAAACATCCGCTACTGCCCTCGCAGCGAGCCTGCCGGCATCGTGATGGCCGAGGATCACCAGGAGTATTTTTCGCTGCGCACCGACCGGCGTCGGCTGGAGGGGCGTCCCTGCGAGACTTCCCACCTGGAGTTCCCCAAGGAGCAGGTCATCGCCTGCATCGGCCAGGACCTGCCGGAAAGATTCCTCAACTCAATGGGCATCTTCATGGGAGAGGAGGGCAAGAGAAAGCACATGCTGGTGCGGCCCGTGCTGGAGACCCAGCAGCCCAACGTTTACCTGATCGGGGACGTCCTCAGCCAGTACTACTTCGAGACCGAGGACTTCCAGGCCGATCCCGCCGCCTTTCAGCGCATCAGGCACCCCGGCAACATCAAGAGCGCAGTCCGGGATGGGGTCTACATCGCCGACGTGGTGGCCGACCGCCTGAAGGGCGGGAACGGCTTTTCGGTAGTGATCGCCGACCTGGAAGAGGAGGCCGCCGAAAGCGGCACCGAGGCGCTGGAGCAGACCATCGCTCCGCGTCCGGCCGACGAGATCTCTCGGATCATCCAGCTTGAGGAAGAAGCGCCGGCCATGCTCTTGCGAGTCCTGCCGGGCGGCATCGAGGACTCCGAGCATCCCGTCCCTTCCGACGGCGCCTTGACCATCGGACGCAGCGGCTGCGACCTCTCCTTCGCGGACGACGACCTGCTCTCGGAACGGCACGCTTCGATATCGCGGGGCGCCAAGGGTTTCCTGCTGCGCGACGACGGCAGCCGCAACGGGGTCTTCTTTCAGCTTGTCCCCGGCAAGGCCCGTGTGGTCGTCCCCGGCGATCTGATCAGCCTGGGCCGTCAGTTCCTGCTGGTGGGCGAAAACGACCAGGGCGCCTTTTTCAGCCACTACGACCAGAGCGGAAAAAGTATCGGTCGCCACCCGCTGAGCGAAGAGCCGCTCATCCTGGGCCGTCAATCCCCGGACGTCACCCTGGACCGCTCGGACAAGACCCTCTCGCGGCGCCACCTGACCTTGGCGATGAAAGAGCAGGGCATTTTGGCCACCGACCTGAACAGCTCCAACGGCACCTACCTGAAGATCCGCGACGCGCTGCTGCTTGAGCACGACGACCGCTTCCGAGCCGGACAGCAGCAGTTCCTCTTCCAGCTACGAGACGAGGGCCCCCGCCAGCGCCGCTACGCCCAGCCTGTCACCGAAAAGGAATCGGCTGCCCAAGCAACCCCTTCACCAACCCCGACCGAAGACGATCGGGGCAGCGTCACTTTTGAGGGATTGGGCAAGACCTGCCCGCTTGCCGGCCGGACGATCTCGCGGGCTGCCGAAGAGCACGGAATCGAAATCGATGTGGAATGCGAGATGGGCCTGTGCGGACTGGACCCAGTCCGTATCGTATCCGGCCAGGAACACCTCAACCCCTGCGGCGAGCAGGAGTCCGAGGCCTTGCGCAAAAAGGGACTGGAGCCGGGCCAATACCGCTTCGCCTGCGTGGCCCGTGCCAGCGGGCCTGTGGTGGTGGAACTCCTGGAGCAGTAGAATGCCTTTTGGGGCCAATTGGGGTCGTGTCTTGAATTTATAATTTTTGACTCAAACGCCTAAACTGACAAACGAGCCTCCAAAAATTAAAAATTCAAGACACGACGCCATCTTTCTACAAAGGAGGCTGCCAGCATGAACCCATCGACATTGCTCAGGAATTCGGTTCGGTTGCTTTTGATCTTGGCGGTCGCTACAGGCTGCATCTTCGCCGCATCCGCCCAATCACACGACCGGTCCACCCCGGAAGGAGTCATTCGAGAGCTTTATGCCCTGGTGACCGTCCCGCCCGGTTCGACTCCGGATTGGGAACGCGTGCGGTCTTTGTTCCTCAAGGAAGCGGTCATCGCTCTCCGGTCGACCAGAGGGCACGATGTTTTTTCCGTGGATGGGTTTATCAGCGATTTTGTCACATTCATTGGCAACGCCAAGGTGATAGAGACTGGATTCACTGAGAGGATCGTCCGCATGGAAACCAGGACTTTTCGGGACATGGCCCATAGCTGGGTGGTGTTCGAGTCCGAGATCCCGGGGTCGGCGCGGGGTCCGCGAGCGGGAATCGACAGCTTCGAGCTGATCCGGCAAGAGGGCCGATGGTGGATCGCATCGATCATCAACGACCGGCCCAATGCGGCCAATCCAATCCCGTCTGAGGCACGCCAATGATGAGGACTTCGGATCTAGGAGTCTGCGCGGCAGAAAATTGATCTACTGCGAAAGCGGTAGAATCGGCCCATATTCCCTCGATTTTTCGACAAATGACAGCGACTATGAGCCTCAAAGTCGAGGAAATCTGGCCTCGATTCCCCGCTTTCTCGCTACGATCATTTCTGCCGCGCAGACTCCTAGCTTGAGAAAGATCATCGAGGAGACCGCTCTCGAAGGGTTGCTGGATTCACCTCGGTGACCCTGCCCGTGCCAGTGAGAATGAAAGCGAAAGGCCGTTCGACTTCTTGATCAATCCTCTCTAGCCAGTCCATCTTCCGCAGCATCAGATACAACAACCTCCTGCTGGTCTCATTGCCCGTCGAGAGGAAGACACAGCCTACCCTATTCTGAATGAGAGCCTCCAGTTCGGCGTCTGTATCCAAGATTTTTTTATTGCAGGAAATCACCAGCCAGCCCGCAAGACCCGCAATCCTGAGCCACTCCTCGTCAGGTGTCCCTTTTCTCGGCCCTCCACTCTTGCCGACAAACTGAGTCCTGTAACCAACCAGACTTAGCGCTCTGGCGACTCCCGTTCCACAATCTTCATCAAAAAAGAGGGTCACGCAGCGTGTTCCAGAACCATCTTCACCGTCTGAATGTCGAGCAAGAAATCCACAGCCAGGGATTCGGGGTCTTGACCAGCTTTGTTGCGCTGCTTGAGCGTTTCTATTCTGACACCTCGGCCTGGGACAGTCGGGCGCCCAGCACCGAAGTGGGGATCAACAACAATCGGGACATCCCTGCCGTATGGGTACCATCGAATAGCAAGTTGATCTGTATCATCGAAATCGAAATGCAGGTATTCATCCGCTACGATACCAGGAAGAACATATTGACCATCCTGGTCAAGGACGGTCAGATTTGCCTTGGTGGGATGTGCCTCCCGGAATTCGCATAGTACATGACGCCCCATCCTGGCCATTTTGAGATGAGCGAAGGGGTACTCTGTGTCCCATTTCTCACTTGCGTAACGATGAGCCCTGCGCAGAGTTTTGAGCGGCACATTTTCCTTTCGGTATCTCGCGACAATCACGAGCTCTGCTAATTCCAAAAAGGAAACCCAAGGCTTGTCTGTTGCGCCACGATGAAATACCGGCTCCGAGCGTACTCTTCCCTCGACCGCGATACCTTGCAGCCATCTGCGGGCTGTAGTGGGGTGAGTGTCCGCCAGTCGGGCCGCTTCGCCTATTGTATAGACTCTGCCCGTGCGGAACGGGTCGTTGATCATAGCTTTGCTCTGGTCGCCTCGGCTCGTGAGCCCCAGTATCTTGACCTGTTGACTTCAATCCCCAGGTGCATAAATAATTTACGCTCCCTGTCGGACATTTTACGCAAGCTGAATCGGAAGTCAAACTCAGTCAGGTAGTTGCGGTTAATTGCGCGACAGGATAGTACAGATCTGCCTATTCCTCTATTGGCGGACTTTGCGTCTTTGCGCGAAACCTACTTCTCAGGATTGCGGTTAAATTTCAGGTAGGGCAAGCGGGCGCCCCGGATGAAGATCCGGTCGGCCCGGATGTCTTCAGGCGCCTCGAAGCCGACAGCGCCGGCGGCGGCCACCACGTCGTCCTGCTCCACCCCGTCGCCGCTGATTCCCAGCCCGCCCACCAGCTGTCCGTTGCTGTAAAGGGGAACGCTGCCGGGGAAAAAAACGATGCCAGCCTTGTTGAGGTCGTCGAAAAGGCTTGCCGGATCCCGCCCCTGAGAACAGGGGTTTTGCAGGTCGAACTGGAAAAGGTCGAAGAAGGGGCCGGGTGCCGATCCGGTGATGCCGACCGGGTAAAGGGGCTGGCTGCCGAAGCTGATGGTGCGGTTGGTGACGGCTGTGCCTGGCGGGACGTCCCTGAGTTCGTCCCCTGACTCAGGACGGCTGAAGTAGGCCATGTTGCGTGCTTTGGCCAGCGCTACATCGACGCTGAAGACGGTGGCGTCGGGCATTCGGAAGAGGGCCAGAATGGTGCCGTCCAAAGCCGCCACCGAGATCACCATGCGGGTGCGGCTGCCCAGCGGCAGGCGGATGGCGGCGCGGGTTTGATCCGCCTGGTCGATGGACTGCTGCACGATCCGCTCCACCTCGTTCACGGAAAGCTC
>JANQFM010000936.1 GCA_028277865.1 Acidobacteriota bacterium | reverse complement strand
CCCCTTCATGCTCAGGCAGGGCGGGCTGCACCGAACGCTTCCAGGTGGGGGCGTGAAACCAGTCCGACATGTTGGGCAGGCGCTCCTGCGGGTCCGATGCCTGGGCAAGAGTCCGAGATGCTTGTGCAGCTTTGGTTTTGGGCTCCACCCAATACAGTTTGCGCTCAAAGGGATAGGTGGGCAGGGGAATCCGGAATCGCTTTTCCCTGCCCCAGAATGCATCCCAGTCCACCTCGGCGCCCGCCATCCAGAGCTGCCCCAGGCTGGAGAGTAGCAGAGCCTGATCGGACTGGCGGTCGTATTGGTGGCGCATCGAGGGCAGCACCACCCGATTGGAAGCCTCGGCACCGGCAGGATGCTGCAAAGCCAGGCTGGTCAGGCTCTGCCCCGGACCGACCTCCAGCATGAGCCGGCCTTGCATTCCCCACAGCTCGGACACCCCGTCGGCAAAGCGCACAGCTTCGCAAAGGTGCTGCACCCAGTAGTCCGGATCGGTGGCTTCAGAGTCCTGTACCCAACCGCCCGTCCGATTGGAGAGGTAGGGTATATGAGGCGGGTTCAGCTGCACTGATGCCATCAGCTTGCCGACCGCCTCTCCCAGGGGGCGCATCATGCGGGAGTGGAATGCGTGGCTGGTTTGAAGGCGCCGACAAGCCAATCCGCGCTCCTGCAGGCTCTGCTCCAATTCGGAAACGGCTGGCGGAGGGCCGGCCGCCACGCACAAGCCAGGCCCGTTGACTGCCGAAACGGAAAGCTCACCGGGCAGCAGCTTCCTGAGTTCTTTTTCGGGCAGCGGGACGGCCAGCATGGCGCCTTCGGGAAGCTGCTGGATCAGTTGAGCCCGGCGGGCCGTCAGCATCAGGGCGTCCTCGAGCGAAAAGACTCCCGCAAGGCAGGCCGCCACGTACTCGCCCAGGCTGTACCCCAGCATGGCCTGGGGACGCACGCCCCAGGACATCCACTGGCGGGCCAGGGCGTATTCGATGGAGAAGAGGGTCGGCTGCACCAGCCAGGTCTCGTCCAACTGGCGGGACGCCTGATCCTGACCCTGCTTCTGGCCGCGCAGCATGGCCCGCAAATCGATTTCCGGTGCCGAGCACTCCTCGGATTCTATTTCGGGCGAAAAAAGTGCCTGGCGCAGATCCAGTCCCAGCAGGGGTTGCAGCAGCTCTGCACAGCGATCCAGCTCCCGGCGGAAGACCTCTTCCTGAAGGTAAAGCTCACGGCCCATTCCGGGGTATTGCTCCCCCAGCCCAGGAAAGAGAAAGACAACAGGCGCATGGGCCGCATCGGGACAGCGGCGGGAGAGCAGCCGGGAGGCGTCCCGCTCTTGCAGGATTCGAACTGCTTCCTCACGGCTGCGGCACACCAGGGCGCGGCGATGAGCAAGTGCCTGCCGACCCGTCTGAAGAGTGAAGGCCACGTCGGCCAGAGGCTGTTGGGAATGGCGCGGCAGGTGTGCGGCCAACCGGGCTGTCGATTCGTCCAAAGCCGTGCGGCTTCGCGCCGACAGGAGCAGCAATTGCCAATCACGCGAGGGAGACGGCTCCGGGCGAGGCGGCGCCTCCTCCACAATCACGTGGGCGTTGGTTCCGCCCAGTCCAAAAGAGCTGATCCCGGCCCGACGCGGCTGTCCTCCTTTCGTTTGCCAATCGCACAGTTGGCCGCAGATGAAAAAAGGGCTTTCCTCCAGTTTCATGCGGGGATTGGGAGTCTCGAAATGGAGGCTGGACGGGATTTGGCGGTGTTGCAAAGCCATCACCGTCTTGACGACACCCGCCACCCCGGCCGCCGAATCGGTGTGCCCGATGTTGGTCTTGACCGATCCTACGGCGCAAAAGCCCCGACCGGTGGCGCCGCCCGCCTGAAAGGCCTCGGTCAAGGCGGCAATCTCGATAGGGTCGCCCAGTTCGGTGCCGCTGCCGTGGGCTTCGATGTATTGAACGGTGGAAGGATCCACTTCGGAAACCTGCTGGGCCGCCCGGATGACGTTGGCCTGCCCCTCGACGCGGGGCGCCGTGAACCCGGCCTTGAGCGCTCCGTCATTATTGACCGCAGAGCCCTTGATCACGGCCCGCAAGGCGTCGCGTTCACGCAGCGAGTCTTCCAATCGCCGCAGCACCACGATCGCAACACCTTCTCCCGAGACCGTCCCTCGGGCCCGGGCGTCGAAGGCCCGGCAGTGCCCGTCGGGCGAATTGATGCCGTTGGGGTGGAAGAGATATCCGCGCCTTTGAGGGAAGGAGACCGACACTCCTCCCGCCAAAGCCAGCTCGCATTCGCCTGCCAAAAGCGACTGGCATGCCAGATGGACGGCCACCAGAGAGGTCGAGCAGGCCGTCTGGACCACCACGGCAGGGCCTTCCAGGTTGAGTTTGTAGGAGACCCGGTTGGCCAGGTAGTCCTTGTCGTTGGCGATGCCCAATTGAATATCGCCCAGCGTCCGCAGCAACTCGGGATCGCGGAAAAGATTCTGAAAGAAGTAGGTGTTGACTCCCACCCCGCCGAAAACACCCACGGGGCCGGGGGGCCGGGCAGGATCGATCCCGGCATCCTCCAGCGCTTCCCAGGCGCATTCCAGGAAGATTCGCTGCTGGGGGTCGATGATCTGGGCTTCGCGGGGGCTGTAGCCGAAGAATTCGGCGTCGAAAAGCGGGGCATCCTCCAACATGGCCCGGGCGCGCACGAAGTTGGGGTTGGAAGAAAGCTCCGGGCCGGGCTTTTCGTCCAGTTCGTCGTCCGAGAAAAAGGAGACCGATTCGACGCCTTGGCGCAGGTTGTCCCAGAATTCCTCCAGGTTGCGGGCTTGTGCAAAGCGTCCCGCCATGCCCACCACGGCGATCTCGAGCCCCGTATAGCCGTCCCTATCGCTCATCGCTCCCTGCAAGCTTAGGCCTTTGATTCCAACAGGTTGCACCCTATCCTAGATATTACCAAGCGGATAGCCGATTTACAAGAATTGCAAGCCACAGAGGCACAGAGAACACAGAGGCCAGAAGAGAGTCCTTCTTACTCTGTGCACTCTGTGCCTCTGTGGCTTCCACTCTCCAGGGATTGATTGATTGCTCGATCCATTCTCTCGCCTCTCACCGTTGATCTCACTGGACAGGGCTTGCAAACGCGGTGCTCGCAAACTCGGCAGATGTGCTGAGCCTGTTGGCGGGAGCCGGCTGAGTGCTCCAGCATCTGCACCAGCACTTGACCCAGCGCCTGGCAGGCCTGCGGCGAAAGCTT
>JANQFM010000895.1 GCA_028277865.1 Acidobacteriota bacterium | reverse complement strand
GCTTTCCAGTCGCAGGCTCCGCCGGGGCGTGCCCGGCGGCGGCCCGGAAAAGCGTCTCGATTAGATTTCTACCCACGGATTAACGATAAGGATCTTTTTGACTCCCAACGGTCTGCTACCCTGCTGAACGCCGCTGGTAAGCTCCCTAATCTGTTTGCTGGATTGCGCTCTCTCACGACAAGCTTGCCGCTGACCACTTCGTGCTCACCAGTCGTCAAGCTGCTTTGCCTCTGAGAGCTTCTGCAACTTCACGCGCTGCTTTAGCTGGCGCGCCCTTGGTCAGGTAGCGACGGCTGCGCAATTCGAAAGGAATGACTGCGCTGTCAAGGTCCGCCGGCAGGATGGGGATCAGGCGCTTTCCCGTGCCCAGGGCGACGCCAAGTTCAAAAAGCAGGGCAGGGCGTCGGGCATTGGACGCGGAGAGGATGGCGACAATGGCATCGCTGGTCCGCAGACCCGCCTCAAGAGCATCGCGGAGCGAATCGCCAGCGTGCACCCGCCAGGCGTCGAGCCATACGTCCACGCTTTGATCACGCAGCGCTTCGGCGAACTTGCGCACCCACTCGGCGTCGTCGTGTGAATAGGATATGAAAACTTTGGGCTCGCTCATTCGGTTTCCTCGCCGGGACTACCGAGTTTGCCTTTAGCCCGGCCACGTAGCTGACCGAGGTAGACATCGATCTCATTCAAGGGTAGCAGATCTCTCTTCTTGAGGAGTATGGGGACGCCAGGACGCGCCTGCAGCTCACCCGCCGAAAGGCCGTGGAGGAGGCCAACGATGGGGATGCGCCGCCCCCAGGCAGCTCCGATCTCTGCCCACACGTATGGGCGCTCCAAGGCCCACGGTGTGAGGAGCACAACGAGTTCGTCGGCCCTTTCGAGGAATGTGAGGATGTCGTCTTCGAAATCGGCGCCCACGTCTATTTCGGCCTCGTCGAGGAATGGCAGCGCTCCGCACTCCGAAATCTTGCGGGCGATCTGTTTGGCAACCCATGTGTCGGTCCCGCTGTGGCTCAAGAACACAAGGCGTTGGCCGCGATCATTGGTCAATAGGTTGGTCTCCTCAATCATGAATAGCAGGACAAATGGCAGCATTACAGGGTGGAGTCTGCGTCAGCCCGCTTTTGCTGGTAATTTGAGCGCACGCAAGTAAAGTTGTATTTCGCATCAGTTGGGCGCTCATTCTACTCTGAAATTCAGCTTGTAAACAACAGATGAAAGAGGCCTCGCTCCCTTCGTTCTATTTCTTGACTCGAGTGCGTGCACGCCAGACGATCTTCAAGCCGGTGGCTTCTCTCAGCGTTTGCGCGATGAGATCTCCTTCCTTTTGACTAAGTGGCTTGAGAGGCTTGGCGGGGTAGTCGACTCCGTCGTGGCTGCCTCGGCTGGAGAGGATCCAGCTTTGAGGATAGGGCCGTGTGGGGGAATTGATCTGCACTTCGTCGGGGCGAATGCGGTTGAGCAAGGGGATCAGCCCTTCGAACTCTTTCAAATTGTTGCGCAGGAACATGCATTGGATTCCCAGGTACCCGGAATGGCGGCGGCGAAATTCAGCAGTGCTGTCCACGATCTTCTTTAAAGTCAGCCCTTTGACAGGGCGGTTGACGAGTTGAAAGGTGCGTTCGGTGGCTGCGTCCAGCTTGACATAAACCCGATCGGCGCCCTGGAGGTCGCGTTCGACCTCGGGCTGGTCAAGCAAGCTGCCGTTGGTGAGCACCAGGATGGGCTTGTCGGTCAAGGCGCGGACCCCTTGGATGACCTCTCCCAAATTGAGCGCCAGGGTGGGTTCGCCGCTGCCTGAAAAAGTGATGATGTCGGCGCTTTGCCAGTCGCTTTTTTTCAGGTCGTCCAGCACTTTTTCAGTGGAAACGAAGAGCCCGCGCCGAAGGGTGCGCAGCTGGATGAATCCCAACTGGCAGTAGGTGCAGTTGAAGGAGCAGATCGAATTGATGCACAGAAGGTCGATTCCCAGAGATCGGCCCACCCGCCAGCTCGTCACCGGCCCGTACACGGCGCTCGACTTGTCCATTTCAAAGGATTGTAGCAGTGATCAGCGACAATTAAAGGTGCCGGTCGACGACAATTAGAATTTCCTGTTTCGGGCTTGCACCGAAAGGGCAGAATCTGTCTTCGGGCGAAGCAGCCGGACGGGTTTTTCAGAGTAGCCCGTGACCATGCGGCATGGTCACAGACGAGCAGGTGAAAAAGCTGATGAAGTTGAAGGGTTCGGGCGAAACGCTGGAGAGGTCGGCGGCCAAGTCGGGGATGTCCGCCAGGACGGCCCGCAAGTACCTGAGGCGGGGCAAGCTCCCCAGCGAGTCCCGGCCGGAGCGGCGCTGGCGCACCCGCGAGGATCCCTTCGCGGGGGTCTGGCCGGAGGTGGAGGAGATCCTGGAGAGGTCCCCGACGGCGGAGGCGAAGACGGTCTTCGAGCACCTTTGCCGCCGCTACGAGGGCCGCTTCCAGTCCGGCCAGCTGCGCACTTTGCAGAGGCGGGTCAAGAGGTGGCGGGTGCGCCACGGTCCTCTGAGGGAGGTGATGTTCCCCCAGCGTCACCGCCCCGGCGAGCAGGCCCAGTCGGACTTCACGTCGATGGACTCGCTGGGGGTGAGCATCGCCGGGGAGCCGTTCGCGCACTTGGCCTTCCATTTTGTCCTGACCTGCTCGAACTGGGAGTCGGTGGCGGCCTGCCCCTCGGAGTCGTTCGAGAGCCTGAGCGCGGGGCTTCAGAAGGCCCTCTGGGAGCTGGGCGCGGTCCCGCGCGAGCACCGCACCGACTCGCTGAGCGCGGCGGTCAACAACCTGAGCCGGGCGGAGGAGTTCACCCAGCGCTACGAGGGCTTGCTCAGGCACTACGGCATGAGGGCCAGCCGCACCCGCCCGGGGCGGGCCCACGAGAACGGCGATGTGGA
>JANQFM010000893.1 GCA_028277865.1 Acidobacteriota bacterium | reverse complement strand
GCTTTCCAGTCGCGGAGGTTGCGGCTGGCGGTCAACAGGAATCCAAGCCCGAGCACCAGTTCCACCAACTCCGTCAAGTAGCCTGGCGGATAGAATTCGTAGATGAGCAGCGTTGCCAGGAAGGACGGGATCAGCTCCGGGGGCGCTGCGGAGACAGCCAGCCGCCTCAACAAGGCCTTCCATCGATCCGCCAGTCCCATCAAGGGGAGAAAGATCCCGTAGCCGATGATCACGGCATTTAAGCCCAACCTGCGGATGGACGAGTCGACGATGTTGTGGAGGTTGAACTCCTGCTGAAAATTGTGCTCCAGAAAGTAGGTTGGGGGACGATAGCCGAGGATCCTCTGCCCCCAGGAGATCTCTTCCAAAGCCACCCACCAGCAGAAGAATCCGACGCACAGGCCGAACCAGGGGAAGGCGGCGCCCGACCTGAAGCGTCGAATCGAATCGACCAAAAAAGCCAAGCCGGCCAATGCAAAGGCCCAAAAGGTCATCCATTCCAGGTATTCGTCTTCCTGGACGCTCAGATAGTAAAGATCGCGGTGAAAACGGTGAAGAAAAAAGGCGTAGATGAAGACACCGCTGACGAGCAGGTTGGCAAGCACTCCCGTGACAAGCCCGATGCGGCGGTTGGTTGAGCTCAAAGTCGGCTTCGAATGGGCTGCCCCTTCGCGAATCAAAGCCCTATCCAAAGAGATGAGGAGGGAAGTCCAATATCAAGAAAGTGGCGGCGAGACGCGCAGACGCCCCGCCGCCACTGACAAATCCAAACAGGCTCACAGCCGGCAGGCCCAGAATCTCGAATCGGAACCAAAGGCTGGTCGTTCAGACCTTTGGTCGTTTTCACCCAGCGCTGGTTCAACCGCGCTGGCGACGCCGAAAGAGGCCCAGACCCAGCAGGCCGCTGCCCAGCAGTAGCAATGTGGAAGGCTCGGGCACCTTGCCGCCGTTCTTGCCGCTTCCGCTGCTGCCACCACTGCCGCCGCTGCCGCCGCTTCCGCCACTGCCACCGCTGCCGCCGCTTCCGCCACTGCCGCCGCTTCCGCCACTGCCGCCGCTTCCGCCACCGCCGCCGCTTCCGGTACGACCAGTGAGACTATTCCTGAAGGCCTGGTTGTACTTGATCTGATTCCTGGTGTACTCAACCAGCTTGGGATCGGCGGTTCTGCCGCCAAAGGCCAGGTAGGCTTCCGTATCGGGGACGGATTGGAGCCGTGATTCAACAAAGCTTTGGTAGGAGCTCTCCTCTGAAATGCGGAACTCGCCTGAGGCGTGCGATTGGGAGAACGAAAAAGCGGGCTTCGTATCCAGGGCGTCCTTGCTGGGCGCTGTGGACTTGGCCAGCAGTGCGCTGGAGGCGAGGATGAAGGCGATAGGTATTAGCAATTTGTTTCTCATTAATCTTCCCCTTTTCGTACCAATTTCTTGCATCGCCTTCGATTTTAAGCAATGTCCGTGCCAGATTTTCGGCTGTGCCCTCAAACGAGGCGTAACCTCAGCAGGAATAGGTTTTTCCGCGATTTCGAGATCTTGCTCCGAAGCCGGTCCCGGTCGAAGGGGGAGCATGAAGGCCAGGGTGCCAGTGTCATCGGTTCCGACACCCATGGCCCGAATGAGTGGGCTAAAGGCCTTGGCGACCGGCCGTCAAGCATAGGGAAAGAAGGGATCTATGGGCTTCATCGACCCTGCAGAAGGGGTCCGGGGAGACCGGAAGCACCCAATGTAAGGAATCCCGACATACTGGTTATCTCGGTGCAGGCCGGAGACCGGAAACCGGAAGAGGGCTATGAAATCCGGGTCGGAGCCTGAAATGGCTGATGCCGTCGAGAATCCCGTCTGCAGCGATTCTCCCTACCTTTCTGCCGGTTTCCGGTTCGGCCCGGCTCGAAAGCGGCCCCGCCGGTTGTGTCGCCGTAATTGCGAAAAGTACCACTAATGACACAGGCCTCTCTTTCGTCTGGAACAATGGGCGCCGATCGCCCGTATGCAAACGGGGACGCTCGTATCGCCGCCCTCAGGGCGTCGGCAGTCTCAGGTGCGAAGCAATCCCCTCCATCATGCAAATCAAAAAGGGAAAAGCAATGCGAATAAGACAGGCATGGCGATTTATTGGCTTGGCGGCTCTTCTGGCCTTCGGCGTTTTGCAGGCTCAGAGTGCGGATCGGCTCTACGGCAAGATCACCACCCGCGATGGCGAGATTCTTGAGGGGCTCATCCGATGGGGCACCAACGAGGCCGGCTGGGTGGATCTGTTCAATGGCAACAAGCCGATTCCCGAGGAGCACAATGAGGAATTGCTGCGACTGCTGGGCCGGGAAAAGGAAGAGCCTCGGGAATTTACCTTTTTGGGCTTCCGCTTCGATCTGGATGATGACCGAGGCCTTCCCCGCAGAGCAGCTTCGGCCATCCGCTTCGGTCACATCCGCACCATCGAGCCCACCGGGCGAAACAGTGCCCTGCTGACGCTCAAGTCGGGACGGCAGGTCGAGTTCGTAGGTGGCTCCAACGATTTGGGCAGCGGGCTGGGCAAGACGGTCATTGAGGATTTCCGCAAGGGCACCCGCGAGCTGAAGTGGCACCAAATCACCCTGGTGGAATTCCGCCCTGTCCCGCCGCAGGCCCGTTCCAAGTTTGGCTCCCGCCTTTACGGCAAGCTGACAACCCGCCGGGGAGAACGGTTCAGCGGCTACGTGACTTGGGATCTGGATGAAATACTGGGAAAGGACGTGCTGGATGGAGAAGAGCGAGGCGAGGATCGAGAGATCAAATTCGAGGAGATCACTTCCATCCGGCGCAAGAGCTCCAGCTCTTCCACCGTAGTCCTCAAATCCGGCCGCGAAATGGTGCTGGCTGGCAGCAACGATGTCGACGACGACAACCGGGGAATCCTCGTCAGCGATCCGGGATTCGGCCAGGTGACCGTTCCCTGGAGCGAGTTTGAACGCCTCGATCTGCAGCCCAACCCCGCTGGCACCGGGTTCGGCGACTTCGCCGAGGACAAGCGACTTTCGGGAGTCGTCACTACCGACAGCGGCGTTCAGTACAAGGGAATCATTCGTTGGGACAACGACGAGGAGTATAGCTGGGAAGTGCTGGACGGGTACATGCGCCAGGTGGATTTCGACATTGAACTGGGCCTGGTCCGCTCCATCGAGAAGCATTCCGGCGGCAGCCGGGTGACTCTCAAGGACGGCCGGAGCTTCGACCTGGGCGAGTCCAACGACTTGGATGAGGACAACAAAGGCATCGTCGTCCAGCAGGGCGACGGCAAAAAAACACTGGTCCGCTGGGCCGAGTTCCGCCAGGTTGTCTTCGAAGGGTAGCCTCGCGGCGGACAATCCTCTCCATTGCAATTTCATTTGATCCATTGCATTCACGACGGGTGTGGAGTATTTTTGCAAAGTGCTCGCCGCCGATTTGCCGGAAAGGAGCAAAATGAAAAAGCTGAAACTCGATCTGGATCAACTTGAGGTGCAATCTTTCGAAACCACCAAACAACAGGATCAGGGTCGCGGAACCGTCTATGGGCACGGCGTCCTGACTTGCGGATGCACACAGGGCGAAGAGACCTGTGCCGCCAGTTGCCAAAGCTGCCAGGCGACCTGCATCGAATGTGCCTACACCGTCTTCCACACCTGCCTGACAGCCTGCGGGGAGACGTGTTTGGCGCCAACCTGCGGCTGCTGACCTGTGCGCGCCTTCCATGGAGAAGAGCCACAGAGGCACTGAGGGCACAAAGCAGGGTGACCCCTCTTCTTAGGGGCTTTGTGACCTGATTGTCTCTGTGGCTTTTTCTTTCCCCTGCAAACGTGTATCCTACCCAGCCTCGAAATCATTGTGCGTGCCGACTTGTTATGAGCCAACCAGCACAGGGCCTGCAGGCAGTTGTCTTTCTCGACAGCCATAGACGCCGGGCAGCAGGGATGAGGGTCGCAGGGCTGCCTTTGCTGAAAAGAACCTGGCGGATTCTGAGCAGGGCCGGGATTGAACGCGTGACGCTGGTCGGAGATTCGGATGGTGCGCCTTTCTCCGAATGGGCTTCGGAATCAGGGCTCGATCCGGAATCGGTTCAAAGTTGGCAAGCCGACGGCTGTCCCGCCCTCTTGTTTCCCGCAGACCTTGCCTTTCAACACGATTTTTTCCAGCACTTTCTGAAAGGCTGGAGCAGGGCGGAGAATTCGGCCCGGACACTGGCTGCAGAGGGAGAGCAGGACCGCTGCGTCGTCGTTGGCCAAGGCCTGAAGGGACGTTTCGCCTCCTTCGAGGATGTGCAAGGCGCCATTGAGGAATCTGCCGGACGGCTCGATCTGCAGGCCATTGAAGTTGCTTCTGCCTGCCGGCGCATTTCCGGCAAGGAGTCGGCCCGGCTCTTCCACCGGCGAATCGAGCGGACCATGATCAAGCAGACCGATGGCCTTTTCGCCTGTTGGAACCGCAAGGTCTCGATCCCGTTGACCCGCCTGCTGGCCCTGCTTCCCATCACACCCAACATGGTCACCTACCTCACTCTGGCGGTTTCAATCGGGGGTGCTTACCTGTTGAGCCGGGGAAGCTATCTTGAAATGCTGATTGGGGCGCTCATCACGCAATTGGCATCCATCTTGGACGGCAATGACGGCGAGTTGGCCCGCTTGAGGATCTTGGACAGCGACTACGGAACCTGGCTGGACACCATCTGCGACTACATCTCGTACTTCTTCACTTTCGGTGGCATCACCTACGGCATGTACAACCGCACAGGCAATACCGGTTATGTGATTGCCGGAGGGGTGATGTTCGCCGGCATCTTCACCGCCATGGCACTGATATCGCGCCTACGCCGCAAGTACACCGGCGAGGCGGGGGCGGCCGCCCTATCCTCAATGGTCGACGAATCACTGAGCCAAAACCGCGACAAGAGCTTCATCGCCAAGTTAGGCTATCATCTTCGTCATTTCGGAACCCGAGCCACCTTTTCCTATTTTCTGATCGTCTTTGCCCTTCTCGATGGTTGGACTGTCTTGCTTGGAATCGTGACTGTTGGAGCCCAACTCTACTGGCTGGCCATCATTTACAACCAAAAGTTCCTCAAAGGCAGGGCCGCCGCTTGATCCCCCGCTTTCGTCATGGATTCGCAGCCGACGCATCAGCCCGTGCAAACACACAGCCGGTAGGTGGCACAAAAGCCCAGCGGCTGGCAGTCCCCATCGGTCGTGCAAGCCTTGTTGTGGACGCACTGAGGGGGTCCGCAGTCGGGATCCGAGGCACAGAAGGCATTGCAGAAGCCGTCCGCCCCGCAGCCGATGGGAGGGAGCAACACAGTCGCATCGACACTTGAGATTAGCGGCGCCGAAAGAAGCGCCGCGCTGATCATCGCAATGAAACAGAACCTCCAAAAATATCGCATGACGAAATCTCCTCTTTTGAACTTCTTGCCTCAATAATTAAAGACATGCCAAAAGAATAGCATCTTTTTTGCTTTTAAAGGAATGGGGAAGAGGAGATCGAATGAATCGGCTTTGTTCGTTGGTAGAGGCCCATTCTTGGAGTGGACTAGGAACGAAATTGAGTACAGGAAGATTGAGATCAACCACTCTCGCCCTTGTGCTGTTCGCATCAGGGCAGGGGCTGTGGGCCGAAGTCAAGCTGGACAAGGAAGGAAAGGCCAAAGTCCTTGGCGACTTTCGACTCCGTTTCGAGTCCGATTGGGATTCGCAACGGTCGGACGGAAGTCGGCGGGACGATCGAGACCGCATGCGGATCCGGGCCCGCCTCGGGTTCCAGTTCGACCCGACACCCCATTGGTCGATGGGCTTCAGGCTGCGCTCCGGTTCCAGCGCAAGCCAGCAGTCCCCGCACATCACCATCGTCGATTTCGACGACAACCCGAAAATGGACAAAGACGCCGTCTTCGACAAGTACTACTTGCGATTCTCCAGCCAGAGGTTCTGGGCCTGGGGGGGGCGAAACAGCTTTCCTTTCTGGAAGCAGAACGAGCTGTTCTGGGACGATGACGCGACACCAGCCGGACTGGCCGTCGGGCTGAAGAATCCCTGGAGCAAGAGCGAGTTTGCCTTGAACGCCGGCCTGTTCGCGCTGCCTGATGGCGCAGTGGGATACAGCGGCCAGCTGGGGGCAATCCAGGGCGTTCTGACGACGGAGGCCGGCAAGGGGCGTTTCGTGGCCGCCGGCGGCCTTTTCAGATTCTTCGGCGAGCCAGGCGCGGAACGCCTTCGCAACGGCAACGGAAGGCGTGACTACACGATACTGGTCGGAAACCTGCAAGGGCGCTTCACAATCAAAGACCGGCAAATCACGCTGGGACTGGACTTGTTGCATAACGTCCAGGGCTATTCCCTGTTTGAGCCGGACCCGTTTACGGCCGCCAATCGTGATCAGAACGACGGATTGGTCGCCTCAATCGCCTGGGGTGACCTGAGCCGGAAGGGGAGCTGGCTGGGAGGCTATTACTACGCCTACATCGAGACCTTGGCCGTGAATGCCTCCTTCGCCCAAGACGATTGGGTTCGCTGGGGCGCCGGAGGCCAGACCGATTCGAGCGACTTCAAGGGCCACGAACTCCGGCTCGCCTACGCCTTGACCAGGAACGCCAACCTGGTGGCAAGACTCTACCTTGTGGAATCGATTACCAGCCTCCAGGACGGAAAGCGCTTCAGACTAGACTTCAACATCAGTTTTTAAAAAATTCGGGGGACGCGCACTTGTGAGCACCGACGAGTGCCGGCCAGCGGAGTCTTGCTCCCCCCACCTGCTTCAGCAGGTTTCCCGAACGGATTTAGCTGCAGCACGAGAGTCCGAGGCGGTGGCTGAAGCCGGTTGTCGGAAACCCGTTCAAACGGGTTGGCCTGCCCAGGGCTGGGGCGATCACCAGCCCTGAAGGACTGGCCTAGCAACCCTTCAGGCATGAATGCCCTCCGGGAAAGTCCGCTGAAGCGGACCGCAGACTCGCCAACCAGT
>JANQFM010000892.1 GCA_028277865.1 Acidobacteriota bacterium | reverse complement strand
ACGTACCTGGCTTCTGCCTCATGCTTCCTCCAGACGCCCCATTGCTGGAAGCGCCCTTGCCTTGTTGGCGTTGCCCTTCCGTCCGGTAACGGCGGGCGTATGTGTTTTACTTCCGGTCCCCGCAAGGGGTCGGAAGCGGCAGGTGCGCCATGCCGGTCGCACCACGGCCCCACGGAGGCAAGCTCCGCTGGTGGCCATCTCTCAGTCCGCTCGACTGCACATGGACGAGGCGTTAAGTGAACAGCATCGGGGTTAGGCCCTGTCAGCGGAGGGTGGGCATGTCAACCCAACCAAGCACCAGGATCCCGGCGGAAGAGTATTTGGCCCGGGAACGGCAAAGCAAGTCCAAGAGCGAATTCCACCAAGGGGAGGTCTTCGCCATTGGAGGTGCCAGCCAGAACCGCAATCTGATTGTGGTGAACGTGCTGACCGAACTCCGCTCTCAGCTCAGAGTCGGCACGAGGTCAGCCTCGATGATCTTTTGATCGCTGGTCAAGAGAGTGGCGCCAATGACTCTGGCAGACGACACAATGAGACGGTCGGCGGGATCACGATGGAAGGAATCGGGCAAAGAGGCCACCTCAGCTGCAATGGCTGGCGAAATGCCCACCCGCTGCACCAGAGGGGGAGCAACGGCAGCCTCCAGCCAGTCTCTGAGAGGCAGATCGAGACGGATGCGCCCCAGGCTCTGCAAAGTGGCCACTTCCCAGAGTGAGATTTCTGCAACCCAAAGCGGATTATCAGGATCAGCCCGCCGGATAACCTCCTCTTGCCGGTCGGTCAACCTGGAGTCTTTCAACAGCCAATAAAGCAAGATGTGGGTATCGAGCAGCGCCTTCAACGCTCTTCTCCCCGTTCGGCCGACCATGCTTCGGCAGGCAAAACAGGTTCAATCACATCTCCGAGGATCTCACCCTTGCCGATCAGCTCATGCTGAGGAAAACCCTGCTTTCCCGGAGCTGGGGCTGTCAACTGTGCAACCGGCTTGCCTCTCTTCAAGATCGTGATCGGCTGGCCGGTCCGGGACACCTCGTCCAGAACAGCCAGGCATTTCGCTTTGAATTCCGATGCATTCATCTGCCTCATGTGACTAGTTTACATGACCAGTCAGAGTGCTGCAATGATCAGTGGTTGGCTGGCTAGAAGTCCTCGCCCGAACGGCAAATGCGCCAATAGGCCACAGGGGTCTTGGAACGGTAGGAGTCCGCCAGCTGCTGGGCGTTCTTTAGCTGAGAGAACCGCTGCAGCAGATCTTTCTTCCAAGCGGATTCCAGAGCGGCGAAGCTTTTTCCAAAGATTTCCTCATAAAGGGGAAGGCTGTGCGGCTTGCCTCCGTAGGCCAGCCGCATCACTGACGCCTTGCCGTAGGTTTGGTGCAAATAGTGGAAAAAGGAGGTTCTTAGGCTGTAAGACTGGGCCTTGCAGGGCAGGTTCAATTGCCGGTGGCGCTGCATCAGGGTCTGCAGAGGGATTCCTTCTCCTCGCACAAACCATTGAGCCGCCACTACAGTCAGCGGATGGCCGTAAAGGGGAAAGCCAGGGTTGACGGGTGCCACTTGGTCGGAGACGTAGGAGGCAAAAGCTTCCTCCAAGAAAGGATCCCAGACCGGAGTGTTGCGGATCCAGCGACGGAAAACATGCACCGCTTCGTGAGGCAAGGCCGTGAAGTAGCTTTCATCCGAATGGGTGTATCGGTAGAGGTGAATCCGCCCCAGCCCGTCTACATGGGGGATTTTATAACTGCCGTCCGCTTGGCGGGCCTCCCCTTCGATCAGCAAAGGTGCCTTCCCTTGCGGAACCTTTCTTTGCCTAAGAATTCCGTCAGCTTCAAATGAACTTCCTCGGCCCTCTTGCGGGCCAGGGCGATGGTTTGCTGGGACGTCTGTGCGGAGTCCCAATGAATGACGAAATGCTCGGTTTCAACGCTCGAATCAAGCTGGACTGCATTGGACTGGGGCCAGCAGACAAAGGCTGCCCGCCATCCACAAGCTGAGGAGTTTCGTCCAAATCTGAGAAGCTTGAAAGCACATTCTGCCGCTTCCTTTCCGATGGCCTGGCGAGCCTGAACCTCCAGTTGACACTCTGATGGTGGCCAGAGCAATCGAAAATCGGGGAACGGACCAGATCGATTGCTCAACGGGCAGCCTTGCGGGGCGAGCGGACCATCGAGTTCGCGGTTCGCGGTCCGGATGGTCAGAATCTGGGTTGCGGGATGAGCGATCAGGGCAGGGACTACGACACACTGATCGGAAAATGGACGCAATCACATGACCAGCAAGTCGCCGCAGCCTTGCTGACTTTCACTAACGCTAACCCAGGCAAAGTGCCCTAAAGAGCCAGTTGTCCGCTGGCTGCAGTCGAAATGACAGACCCGAGGATTGAGAGCCGTGGAGGTACCTAGAGCTGTTCCGCCGCACCTACAGTGCATATCCCCAAGACGCAGCCTCAAGAGGCGACCGAGAGGCAACCCAGCGCGTCAGCCCATCGACCGTTGACAACTCTGGCCGACCTGGGTATTTTGAAAAATCATGCATCCAATTCTTTTCAAAAGTTCATTCGCTATATTTAGGATTGTAGCTTTTTTATTCATTGAAGCAATCCTAGTATTTGCATTTTGGTATTATGTTAATCAGCGACCCGTTATCATATTTGCGGCTACTGTTGTTGGCGGAGCTTTCGGGCTCTACAGCTTCTTGCACGGGGTACAATCTACGCGAAGATCAAAAGCTGCAGAGTTTATTGAACGCTGGAATTCTAAGGAAATGAGCGAGGAAAGAAAACTTGTCCGCCAGATTACTGGTGATGATGATCTACTTGAGAAAGTCAAAAGAAAATCGCGTACACAGAATTTCGATGAAGAGACGAAAATAATGAGAGCCAAGGTGAACGGCGTTTTAAACTTCCTCGAAGAAATGTCAATCGCTATTTTCGAGGATATGGCCGATGAACGAATTCTCTATCGCTACTTCCACACCATTTGCTCCACTACCTACAAAAATATTCGGCCCTATGTTCGAGCAGATCAAGAGTATATGGACGAAGACTACTATTGTGAAATAGAAAGCCTCTACAAACGGTGGTCAAAGCGTCGAACTAATCTCCGGGGTTTGTAGCCATTTTGTGTCCTCCTTGCAGCGATATCTTTTGCTGCCATAATTTCTGCCATCGCGCTTCAGTGTACACTTGCCTTGGCCAATTGTCCACCCATCAATGACATTATCGGACATTTTCGCGGTGGCTCAGCTTCGGACTTTGGCCAAAGCGAACGGCGAATACCGAAGCCTCCTCCTTCAGCCGACCAGTCCCCAGCTGCACAGGACATCCATCAGGGGAGGAAGGGGATTCTGCCACAGCCATCCGAGCTTCAGCCACAAGCCCGGCAGCACCCGGCTTCGCACCACTCCATCTTCGAGCGGCAAAGGCTCAAAAAGGCCCCGCTCTGAAAGTGTGAAGAATTCAGCTTTCTCTTGCTTCGGATCAATCAGCCAGTATTCGCGCACGCCGCCTTCTTGGTATTCGCCAAACTTCTCCACCCGATCACGACGAACGCTGTCGGGGCTGACAATCTCGACCACCAGATCTGCCGGTCCCCTGACACACTGTTTCTCGACACGATGGAGATTTTCCTTCGCGACAAACAAAGCATCCGGAGAACGCCCCGGAAGATCTGGGCCTGTCTTCATGCTGAACGGCTCGCAATAGGCCTTGCCCAGATGATGGAACTCCGCATAGTGCCGCAGCAATGCAGAGAGGAAAAGGACCAGATCTTGATGGTTCTCGCTGGCCATGGGCAGAAAAATAATTTCTCCATCGACCCATTCGGTCCAGGCATCCAGATCCAGATCCAGATACTCCTCGTAGGAGATCTTCTTTGGCAGGCGGCTCAAGGCTTGGGCAGCTATCTGAGGGGTGTCCATTCGCTTCTCCTCTGGACAATCTTCCCGCAGTTTAGCATAGCCACGCTGCCGCTTTGCCTGAACCGAAAAACGCGGGTCAGGTTGTGTTGCGGACATAACCAGGGACTCCTTTCGAATCAAAGGCCTCCCTATATTAAGAACGCACCAACCCTGTCGACCTACGAAACTTTTTTGGCATTTTTTTCTTGTCCCCTTTCTTTCTGACTCTCTCCCTGCTCCTTTTTGCCCCCATGAGAAACTCGGCCACCCGACCCTTTCTGATGCCCTTTCATCTAATGAGAAACAGGCTCAGACGTTTTCGTTGAACAGGAACCCGGAAACGGGTTGCCGTTTCTAATGATGAGGAATCCGCCCACTGCAATTGGCTCAGGAGGGTGAAACATGTGGAAGCTTTTGGCCGCAATCTCAAGTCTCTGGCTGCTGGCAATGCAGCAGCCCAATCCGTCTCATCAGCAACTGCTCCAACAGGCCGATGCCTACTATGCCGAGAAGTCGTTTTCCAAGGCCTATCAGGCTTACTTGAAAATCCCTCTGCAAAGCTTGCCGCCCGAAAGGGCCGCTTGGTTGGAGTTTCGTCGGGCGGATACGCTGTGGCGATCGGGTACCGGACAAGGCAGCGGCGATTTCAGCCAAGCCCGCCGCAAGCTGGAGGAATTGGTCGGGAGCGAAGGCCGTGAAACGGGACGCCCGAAGCAGGTCTGGGCGGAAGCGCATCTTTCCCTGGCCGATCTGAAAGGCTCTGCAAACCGCTACTCCTCGGATTGGAATCAGGCCTGGCCTCACTACCAAAAGGCGCTCGACTGGTGGGCTGGATCGCATGATATTGAAACGGCACGGCGGCGTTACCTGGAAATCGCACTGCGTGCCTTTTCCAACCAAGGCGCCCATCCGAACCATTTTCATCCCAATTACTCTGCTCAGAATAATCCAGCTGCCATCGCCGTGCTGGAAAAGGCACACTCCATCGCCGTCGAGCCGGAAGACCGGGCCGCCGCTACCTATCTGCTGGCCTACTTCCTCATCCACAGCGACAACCTGTTCGATTCGAACCGGGCTGCCGACTACTTCGAGCAGCTCATTCGTGAGGCCGACCAACCTGCCTGGGGCGACAGGGCTCTTTTCGAGTATGCCCGGTGGCTGGAACACAAAGGTCTTTTGCACTACGACGGGCAAGGCAATCTCCAGCGCCGGGCCGACCCGGCCAAAGCCCTGCAGCTGTACCGACGTTGGGTCCAGGGCCGCTTGGCGGATGATTCGACATTTTACAGGCAGGCCAAGCGCCGGATCGAGCAAATCACCTCCAGCATGCTGGAGGTCCGCCTCACCGAGGCCTACCTGCCCGGCTCCGAAATCCAGTTCCATTTGCGCTGGCGCAACCTTTCCAGGCTGAAGTTGGAGCTTTTCGCCGTAGACCTGACTGGAAGCATTGCTCCTGCCCCAAACAAGAGCGGGCACTCTCAGGGGAGCGAATGGTTCGATCTGCAAGGACAAACACCTCTTCATAGCTGGACGCACCAACTTCCCGAAGTGCCCAAGTACAAGGTGGGCCGGCAGGACGTCGCCTTGCCCCATCGCCTCGATCCCGGCGCCTATGTCTTGAGAGGGCGTTTTGGCGACGTGCAAGGACAGGCGCTCGTCCTGGTCAGCCGGGCGTCGCTGGTTTTGCTCTCTTCCCGCGGGGAGGTGACGGCTTATTTTTGCGACGCCTGGGACGGCTCTCCTCTGGCCGACGCACAGCTGAGCCTTTGGGAACAGGTCAGGGTCAACGATTCCCTCAAATGGGTGCGGCTTGAAGCCGTCACCGACCAGCAGGGCATGGCCCGTTTCGAGATTCAGGGACAGGATCACAGGTCCATTCAAGCATTTGCCCGAAAAGGGGAGCAGCAGGCTTTTGCCCAGACTTACGCCGGAGGCCGCCATGCCGGCGCTCAGTGGACTTTTCACACCATCACCGACCGGCCTGTTTATCGGCCGGGGGAAACGGCTCATTGGAAAGCTGTCGCGCGGCTCAGTGATCCTGATGGATACTTGACGCCTTCAGGGCGCGACTTGGTGATGGTGATTCGGGATCCGCGAAATCGCGAGGTGATGCGCCAAAGGGTGACCCTCAACGAATTCGGCAGCGCCTGGGGCGCCGTTGAGCTCACCGCCAAGATGCCGCTTGGAATGTACTTTGCCGAATTCCTTGAGCCCGATCAGGATCGTGTTCTGAACCGGTCCCGGATTTTCCGCCTGGAGGAGTACAAGCTGCCCGAATTCCGGGTGAAGGTGGAAATCCCCCGCCAAGACGGCCAGCCCCAGATCTTTCGCCCCGGCGAGAGAATTGAAGCGCTGGTGAAGGCCGAGGGTACGCGACGCCAACCAGCAGCCCGTCCAAGCCAAGGGAACTTTGACTGTCAGCCGCGAGCAGATGGTCGAGGTCTGGCGAGACTCGCAAGGCCGATTCTTCGAGGGCGAAAGTCTGCAACGCATCCGCCACCGCTTGCCCGGCGGGCCGGAAATG
>JANQFM010000884.1 GCA_028277865.1 Acidobacteriota bacterium | reverse complement strand
CATTTTCGGTCAGCGAATCCCAGGCAGGGAAGGTGTGCCTATACATCCGCAATCAGCCGGAGCACCAACGGCGCAAGACCTTCCAGGAGGAATTCGCCGAGCTGCTGCGCAAGCACAATGTCGATTTCGATGAGAAGCTAGGCGTTGGAGGTGGCAACTGGGGCCAACACCACCCCTCTGGGGCTCTGAGGCATGTGACACCCTGTCCCTGGGGTTTGCCACCCCAGGCTACATGCCTTTGCCCCTACGAGGCAAAATCCTCATTGTTGGGTTTTCTTGGCTTCCTGGCCTTCTCGAACGACAGCCGTCTGCTGGTCGGCGCCCGTGAGGCGCTCGATGACGAGGATCACGTGGGTGAAGTGAGCGAAAGGCAAGGCGCGGAGTGGGCAGTAAGCCAAACAGTTCTGGATGGGGCATCAAGGGTCACTTAGCGCGATTTAGGTGAGAGTCATCTAAGAAAGGGAGGTTCACGCAGAAAGCCGCGAAGAAAGAGCGGGAAAAAAGGATCCGGAGGTTTCACGCAGAGGCGCAGAGACGCGGAGGTGAGGGCGGAAGAGGGGTGGTGAGGAAGTGAAAGGAGGCGTCGCTTCTCCTACTCGTAGCGCAACACCCGGTTGGGGTCGACTCTTGAGGCACGGAAGGCGGGGAGGTAGCTGGCCAAAAGGGCGACGGCAGCCAATACGAAGACCGTGATCACCAATGTCAACGGGTCGGTGGAATCCACTCCGTAGAGCAGGCTGTAAATGGAGCGCTCCAGCACCAGGGCCAGCAGCAGGCCGGTGCCGATGCCGATGGCGGCGATGAGCATTCCCTGCTTGAGGATGAGCTGCAGCACGTCCAAACGCTGGGCGCCCAGGGCCATTCTGAGCCCGATTTCCTGGAAGCGCTGGCGTACCGAGTAAGCCATCACGCCGTAGACTCCCAGCGCAGAAAGCAACAGGATGAGCAGGCCGTAGGCCGACAGCAAGGCCGCTCCCAGGCGGGGCGCCCAAAGGGCCATCTGAATGCGCTCTGCCAGGGTGCCGGGCCGGATCAGAGGCAATTCACGATCGAGCTGCCGCAGGCTGCTCAGAACGGTCGGCAAGACCTGGGAAGGATCGCCGGCGCTGCGGTAGTGCAGGGTCACTCCGATGGCATGCTTCTGCTCCAGGGGAAGGTAAAAGAATGCCCGAGGATCTTCGCCCAATTGGACGTACTTGGCGTCGCGAGCCACTCCCACCACTGTGAAGGGATCGTTGTTGATAAAGCCGAATTGCCGGCCCAGAGGATCCTGGCCCGGCCAGGCCATCTGGGCCAGGGTTTCGTTGACCACCGCCGCCAAAGTGGCACCTTCCCGGTCTTCTTGGCGGAATCCGCGGCCGGACAGGATGGGAATGCCCATGGTCTCGAAATAGTCGGCGCTGACGGCATTGTGCATCACCATGTGGGTCTCGTCCTCAGGGGCGCCCAGAGCATGGATGCTGCGGAAAAATGTGACGCTGAGGGGAGCGATTTCAGCCAGGGCAACCGATTCGATGCTGGGCAGGGATCCCACCTGCTGGGTGACCTGGCGGTAAAACTGCCGGGTGCGTTCCTGGTCGTAGCCGTGATTCCCCGGCTTGAACGTGACGACAGCCGTCCTTTCAGTGTCAAACCCCGGCTCGATCTGCTGGGCGTTCTGCAGGCTGCGCAAGAAGAGCCCGGCGCCGATCAGGGCCAGCACCGAAAGGGAGACCTGGGCAGTCACCAGCAAATTGCGCAAATTGAGGCGCCTCAGGCTGAAGGAGCTCGCCTGGCCCTTCAACTCGGGAACCATATCCGACTTGAGAGCCTGAATGGCGGGCGCCAAGCCGAAAAGCAGCCCCACCAGGAGGGCCACCGCAAAAGTGAAAAGCAGCACCGAGAAATCGATGCTCAGGTTGAGGCTGTCGTCGGCGAACATGGGTGCGCCGTGCAAGGTTTGCAGCCAGTCCTTGGAGCGCCACAGCAAGCCCAGGGTCCAGTAGGCCACCGGCAAGGCCGCCAATCCGCCCAGCAGGGAAAGCGTGACGCTTTCCGTCAAGGACTGCCTGACCAAGTGCCTCCGGTTGGCGCCCA
>JANQFM010000976.1 GCA_028277865.1 Acidobacteriota bacterium | reverse complement strand
GCGACGCATATAGGTTGAGGGCGGGCTGGTTCCGGAGGGTGGTAAAACCCGGGGTAGGAAAGCCCGTTGAAACGGGCTGCAGATTCATTGGCGTCCGCTCTGCCACCAGCCCTGAAGGACTGGCCTAATATCCCTCAGGGCCGAAGCCCTTCGGGGAAGTCCGCTGAAGCGGACAATCCGACGCCTCTTCAGTCGGCCGCTGCTTCAGCGAGCGGGCCGCAAACCCACTATCCTGTTCGGTCGAGCCAGGATCAGGCTGGGTTAGGTCAGGCGCAGCGGCCCAACCAAACTCCGGCCCCAGGCCGCTTCAGCGGCATTTCCCGAGGGGTTTCAGCCCCGAGGGATATTAGGCCAGTCCTTCAGGGCTGGTTTCAGGAGGGCGGCGATTCGTTCAGAGCCCGTTTCCGAACGGGCTTCTCGCGTTGGCTTGAGCCATCGCGCACAATGAGGCTCCCTACTCACTGCCCACCTTGAGGACGCTCAGGAAGGCCTCTTGGGGGATCTCCACTCTCCCTACCGACTTCATGCGCCGCTTGCCTTCCTTTTGCTTTTCGATCAGCTTGCGCTTGCGGGTGATGTCGCCGCCGTAGCATTTGGCGGTCACATTCTTGCGCATGGCGCTGATGCGTTCGGCGGCGATCACCTTGCGGCCCAGGGCGGCTTGCAGGCGGATCTCGAAGAGCTGCCGGGGCAGGACTTCCTTGAGGCGCTTGACCAGGGCCTTGCCCCGGTAAAAAGCCTTGTCGCGGTGAGTGATGAAGCTGAGGGCATCGACCGGCTCGCCGTTGATCAGGATGTCCATCTTGACCAGGCTGCCCTGGCGGTAGCCGATCAGTTCGTAGTCGAAGGAGGCGTATCCCTTGGTGCGGCTCTTCAGCGAATCGAAAAAGTCCATCAGGATCTCGGCCAGGGGCAGAAGGAAGGTCAGTACAGCTCGTTCGGGGCTGCTGTACTCCAACGACTTGAAGACACCCCTTCGGTCGTTGCACAGCTCCATGCAGGTGCCCACATAGTCGCTGGGGGTCATCAAGGTGGCTCGGACGAAGGGCTCTTCGACCTTGTCGATCTGCCCCGGGTTGGGCCAGCGGGTGGGATTGTCGATTCGTTGCCGAGTGCCGTCGCCGAGGGTGACTTGAAAGATCACCGACGGCGAGGTGGCCACCAGTTCCAGGCCGAATTCGCGCTCCAGCCGTTCCTGGACGATTTCACTGTGCAGCAGGCCCAAGAAGCCGCATCGGAAGCCGAACCCCAAAGCAGCCGAGGTTTCAGGCTCGTAGCTCAAGGAGCCGTCGTTGAGATGCAGCTTGGCCAGAGCCTCGCGCAGGTCGGGGAATTGTTCGCTGTCCACCGGATAGAGGCCGCAAAAGACCATCGGCTTGACCTGCTGGTATCCGGGCAGAGGCTCTTGGGCTGGGCGAGCGGCATCGGTCATGGTGTCGCCCACCCGGCAGTCCCCGATCGACTTGATGGCGGCGTGCACGAATCCCACCTGGCCGGTCAGCAACTGTGCGGCTTGGCGCATTTCGGGGGCAAAAACTCCCACTCCGGCGATTTCGGCCTGGTGGCCGTTGGCCATCATGCGGACTTTCATGCCCGGCTTGAGAATGCCGTCCACCACCCGGACATAGGCGATGATCCCCAGGTAAGGGTCGAAGTGGCTGTCGAAGATGAGGGCCCGCAAAGGCGCTTCGGAATCTCCCGAAGGGCAGGGAACGCGCCCCACCACCGCCTCCAACAGCTCCTCGATTCCGATGCCCAGCTTGGCACTGGCCAGCAGGCATTCGGACTTTTCGATCATCAGGGTCTCTTCGATTTCCTCGGTCACCCTTGCGGGGTCGGCGGCGGGCAGGTCGATCTTGTTGATGACTGGGATGATGGACAGGTTGTGGTTCATGGCCAGGTTGACATTGGCCAGCGTCTGGGCCTCGACGCCCTGAGCGGCGTCCACCACCAGCAGTGCACCTTCGCAGGCTGCCAGGCTGCGTGAGACCTCGTAGGTGAAATCGACGTGCCCGGGCGTGTCGATCAGGTTCAGTTCGTAGCTGAGTCCGTCCTTGGCCCGGTAGTAAAGTCGCACGGCGGCCATCTTGATGGTGATGCCCCGCTCGCGTTCCAGGTCCATCTTGTCCAGCACCTGATCGCGCATGCGTCGCGTTTCCACCGTCCCGGTGTGCTCCAGCAGCCGGTCGGCCAGGGTCGACTTGCCGTGGTCGATATGGGCGATGATGCAAAAATTGCGCGTCCGCGTCTGGTCTACGGTTTTCTTCGCCGCGGCTTCTTGAGTGGATGTGGGCATGGGGACAGTCTGAAAAATCAAGCTGGCGGGTCAGCGGATGGCGACACGCAGCGAACAACAAACAGGCCGGAAACAGTCCGGCGATACTTGAGTGAAGGCGTCATTATACTCAAAGGCCCGGATTCTGCGGTGCCGAATCAAGGCTATAATACTCGTCCACCTGCGTCCCCTGGGACCGATGGGGTGTCACGCACAGGCGTAGAGGGCAGAGGGGGGAAGGGAAGATGAAGCGGAAAGCTTGGGCTTGTCTCGTTACGGCTCCGTCTCCTCCTCCGCGTCTTTGCGCCTTTTCGTGAAAAGACGTCTTCAATGCCGAACAAATACGCATCTTCTGAAGTTGGCCTCGAAACCCGCCGGGACGGTGTCGTCTTTTTACGCCCCGATCGTTCGCTGGCGCCCTATCCCCGGCGTCTGGGTGATCTGCTTTATTTCTCGGCGGCCCGAGCGCCGCAGCGCACTTTCTTGGCAGAGAAGGAGGACGGTCGCTGGCGCGAGCTGAGCTACGAAGAGACCTTGAGGCGGACAGAGGCCCTGGCCCAGTTTTTTATCGATCGAGGCCTGGGCCAGTCCACACCCTTGATGCTGCTTTCCGGCAATTCCATCGATCATGCCCTGATGACCTTGGGAGGCCACCTGGCGGGCGTCCCCGTGGCGCCGGTTTCGCCGGCCTACTCCTTGATGGCCAACGACCATGTCACTTTGCAGGCCCTCTTTTCGCTGCTCAAGCCTCCCATTGTCTTCGCGGACTGCCCGCAAAACTTCGGGTCGGCCCTTCGTTCGCTGGACCTGGATGGCGTGACCCTGATCAGCAGTCAGCCTGCAGAAACAGGCGGCGAGGCTATCCGCATTGAGGAAATCTGCCAAACCAATCCGACTGATGCGGTTCGAGAAAGGAATGCATCCCTCGGGCCTGACAGCGTCGCCAAATATCTGTTCACCTCCGGCTCGACCGGCACGCCCAAAGGAGTCATCACCACCCACGGCATGCTGTGCGCCAATCAGCAGATGATCAGCCAAGTGTGGCCTTTTTTGTGGGAGAGCGCGCCTGTGTTTATCGACTGGCTGCCCTGGCACCACTGCTTCGGGGGCAGCCACAACTTCAACATGGCACTGAACCACGCCGGGACCCTGTATATCGACGGGGGCAAGCCGGTCCCGGGGCTGTTTTCAAAGACTCTTGCCAACCTGAACGAGATTTCCCCCACCATTTATTTCAACGTCCCTGCCGGCTATTCCCTGCTTTTCCCGCAACTGCAGAAAGATGTCCGATTGAGGAAAACCTTCTTCAGGCAGCTGAAGATGATCATGTTCGCCGGTGCCGCCCTGCCGGAGGATCTTTGGAAGCAGTTGAAGCAGCTGGCCGAAGATTGCTGCCCCGAGCCGCCGTTGATGGCCACCGGATGGGGTTCGACAGAGACTTCGCCCCTGGCGACTGCCGTCCATTGCCCGGTCGACAACGCCCGCAGCATCGGGATTCCGGCACCGGGAGTGGAAATCAAGCTGGTGCCCTCGGGCGGCAAGCAGGAGTTGCGCGTCCGGGGGCCCAACGTCACTGCGGGCTATTTGAAAAGGCCCGATTTGACCCGTCAGGCCTTCGACGATGAGGGATTCTTCAAGATCGGGGATGCCGGCTTTTTGGCCGATCCGAATGATCCTTGCAAAGGGATCGTCTTCAACGGACGCATCGCCGAGGACTTCAAGTTGACCACCGGAACCTGGGTCAATGTCAACAGGGTCCGGCTCGGCATCCTCAGCTTCACAGGGCAGCTGCTTTCGGACGCTGTCGTGACTGGTGCAGACCAGGAGTATTTGGGACTGCTGGCGTGGCCGGGTAAAGACTGGTGCTCGAAAGACCAATGGCGCTTGGATCCGGATTTCACCGAGCGGCTCTGCTTGAAGCTGCGCCAGTACAACGAGGCTCATCCTGGCTCGTCCACCCGCATCAGGCGGGTCGTCCTGCTTGCTGATCCGCCCAACATCGACCAAGGCGAGATCACCGACAAGGGTTACGTCAACCAGCGAGCCGTACTCGAATGCCGCTGCGGCGAGGTCGAACTCCTCTATGAGCATCCGCCCGGAGGCCAAGTTGTTGTAGTCTAAGAAACGGGAGCCCTCACTCCGCCCGAAGCGCGGGCCTCCCCTTTTCCCCTCGCTAAAGATCATGAATAACAGGCCAGTCACTTATTCCAGAGAGGATCAGATCGGCATCGTTGCCGTGGACAATCCTCCCGTTAACGCCGTTTCCCATCCAGTGCGCCTGGGCTTGATGGAGGCTTTTGCCCAAGCCGCAGATGATGCGGACGCCCGCGCCATCGTGCTGCTTTGCCAAGGACGGACCTTCATTGCCGGCGCGGACATCAAGGAGTTCGATGCTCCTGAAAAAGATCCCAAGCTGCGCGAGGTCATCCGGTTCATCGAATCGACTCCCAAGCCTGTGGTCGCCGCTATGCACGGCTCAGCCCTGGGGGGAGGACTCGAAGTCGCCCTGGGATGCCACTACAGATGCGCATCGGATTCGGCCAAGATGGGCCTGCCCGAAGTCCATCTGGGGATCATCCCGGGGGCCGGCGGCTCTCAGCGCCTGCCCCGTGCCGTCGGAGCGAGTGCGGCTCTCAATCTCATTATCGACGGGCGAATCATCGACGCATCGACGGCCCGCCAAATGGGCCTTGTGGATGAGATTGCGCAAGGCGACCTGCGTCAAGCCGCGCTGGATTGTGCCCGAAGCCTGGCCGAGCAAGGAACGCCGCTTCGACGCCTCAGCCAGGCGCCGGTGGACGATCAGGGTTTCGACGAGGCATTGATCGAAAAGTGCCTGGCCCGGGCCGGCAAGAGGATGCGCGGCCAAAAAGCGCCTCAACGGGCGGTTGCCGCACTGCGTGCAGCCGTTCAACTGCCTTTTGAACAAGGCCTGTCCGAGGAAGCCCGATTGGTCGAGGAGGCGGTCCGGACGGATGAAGCCAAGTCGCTGGTGCACCTTTTCCTGGCCGAGCGCGAGGTAAGCCACATCCCCGGCATCGATAAAGGCCTGCAAACGCTCCCCGTCCAAAAGGTCGGGATCGTGGGTGCAGGGACCATGGGCGGCGGCATCGCCATGGCGCTGGCCAATTCCGGACTGCCGGTGACCGTGGTCGAAACGGGTTCCGAACAGCTGAATCGAGGGCTTGAGACGGTTCGCAGCAACTACGCTCGCCGAGTGGCCAAAGGCCGAATGAGCCAATCCGACCTCGATCAGCGCATGGGCTTGATTGAGGGATCTCTCAGGATGGAGGACTTGGGCTCTGCCGATCTGGTCATCGAGGCTGTCTACGAAGATCTGAGCCTCAAAAAAGAGGTCTTCCGCCAGTTGGACGGCATCTGCAAGCCAAGTGCCGTGTTGGCGACCAATACCTCGACGCTGGACCTGAACGAGATCGCCGCCGTCACCTCGCGGCCGGAAAGCGTTTTGGGCCTGCACTTTTTCAGCCCGGCCCAGGTCATGCGGCTGGTGGAAATCGTGCGGGGCGCCAAGACGTCTGATGTGGCGCTGGCCTCCGCCATCGATCTGGTCAAGCGGCTGCGCAAGGTGGGAGTGGCTGTGGGGGTCTGCTTCGGCTTCGTCGGCAACCGGATGATGCTGGAAGGCTACATGCGCGAAGCCGACCAGATGCTGCTGGAAGGCGCCACGCCCGAGCAATTGGATCGAGTGCTCTACAGCTTCGGCTTTGCCATGGGGCCCTGTGCGGTCAACGACCTGGCCGGCTTGGACGTGGGCTACCGCATCCGCCAGACAACCGGAGCGGCGCAAAAGTATCCGCCTCCCTACCATGTGGTCATCGATGCGCTGGCAGAGATGGGCCGCCACGGCCAGAAAAGCGGCAAGGGATTTTACCGCTACGAACCCGGCGACCGGACACCCCATCATGACCCCGAAGTCGACTCGGTGATCGAGAGGGAAGCCCGCCGGCTGGGGATTGCGCGGTCGGAAATCGACGATAGCGAGGTCTTGAAGCGCTGTGTTTATTCTCTCATTAATGAGGGTGCCAAGGTACTGGAAGAAGGCATCGCCCTGAGGCCCGGCGACATCGACGTCATCTGGACGTCCGGCTATGGCTTCCCCCGCTTTCGCGGCGGTCCCTTGTTCTACGCGGACACGGTCGGCCTTGCCGAGGTCTACCGCGACGTCTGCGGCTATCAGAAACGATTCGGAGACTACTGGAAGCCCGCTTCCCTGCTGGAGCGACTGGCCAAAGCCGGCAAG
>JANQFM010000849.1 GCA_028277865.1 Acidobacteriota bacterium | reverse complement strand
CCAGCACCGACAAGAAGGCGACCAGCAACAGGACAATGGCGATTCTCTTCAACTGTCCCCCTCCAGCGGCTGGGTGGCTCCGAATTCTGAGAGGGCCGGGGCACCCCTCTCTGCCTGACGCGACCGGCCCTCTTTTGGATTCAACCCTTTTCGTCCTTGCCGTTTCGTGTGCATGACGGGGTGCTCACCGGACCTACAGATACCAGACACTCCCACGGGGAGAAGGATTGCGGCTTCCAAGCTGTCCATCCCACCCCCTGGGCACCGGCGCAGCACTCATTATAGCGCCTGACATCCGGGAATCTTCACGCAGAGACGCCAGCCGACTGTTCAGCTTCCAGACTTCCAGCGCGGCGAAACTTCAGACTGATCGTAGATGGGTTTCGGTCCAGGTTCCAGGTTTCGGGTTCCAGGTTCCGGGTTCCGGTTTTTTGGGATCCGGACTCTGATCAGGGATCTGGAGCCCGGAACCCGGAACCCGAAACCTAATCTTTGCTTGAAACCCCGACCCCGTAGACATGGCTCAATCCACGAATCACCAAGATCCCATCCGAGATGGCCGGTGTCGCCAGCACGCTTTCCCCCAAGGGATTGACCGACAATTCCTCATATCGCGGCCCTGCCTTGACCACGAACACCTCTCCGCTTTCGCTGGTGAAGTAAAGCCGTCCGTCGGCGGCCAGGGGAGAGGCGACGAAGCTGATGCTCTTGCCTCCGATACGGGCCCGGTAGATGCGTTTGCCGGTCTTGGCATCGTAGCAGGTCAGCCGTCCGTTGTTGGCATTGGTGTAAAGGTAGTCTCGATAGAGGATGGGCGAGGGCATGTAGGTTCCCCCCCGGTCGTAGCTCCAGGCGATGTGGGCGCTGGAGCGCTGGCCTTTTTCCAAGCTGATGTCGCCCTTGGCGCCAGGGCGGACGGCATAGATGGGGCGTACAGGGGGATATCCCGCCGTCAGGTAGATCAGATCCTCGCCCACCACGGGAGTGCCCACCACCACTTCGGAACTGGGCCCCAGGCTCCACAGCTCTTTTCCGCTGGCCGGGTCGTAGGATTGGATGCGGGGCCCGTTGGCGATCAACTCATGACGCTCTCCACGAGTGTACAGGGAGGGCGTTGACCAAGTGGAAATGGAGTCGCGAGCCGTCCTCCACACCTGCTTGCCGGAGTCGATGCTGTAGGCCGCGATGAAAGACTCGTCCTGGATGTCGGCTTGGACAATGACCAGATCCTTGTAGAGCACGGGAGAGCTGGCGAAGCCCCACTGATAGCTGCGGTCATAAAACCATCCGCTGTCCAAAAAGCCCAGCTCGGTCTTCCAGAGCAGATTGCCCTGCAGGTCGTAAGCGAACAGGCCCAAATCCGGCAACAGGGCGATGACGCGCCGGCCGTCGGTGACGGGAGTCGGATTGGCGTGGGTCGATTTGGGGTGCCGCTTGACCTGAGGCAACCGGCTGCCGACGGTTCTCTCCCAGAGGATTCTGCCGGTCTTGAGGTCCAAAGAGTAGATGGTCCAGGTCTGTTCCGAATCATCTTCAACCGGTGCCACATCCCCGTAAAGCCCGGTGCGGAAAAACTTGTTGCCGCCGGAGCTGACGGCCCCGGTGAGGAAGACCTGATCGCCCCAGATGACTGGGCTGGAGTTTCCCAGGCCGGGGATGGGAGTCTTCCAAAGAATGTTGGTGGAGTCCTTGCCGTTCCAGCTCAAGGGCGCTCCTTGGCCATCGGCGATTCCCGAAGCGTTGTTGCCGCGGAAGGCGGGCCAGTTTTGGGGAACGCTGCGCCGGACGGGCTCGACAGCCTCGTCCTTTGCTTCGACTGCCGTCACGGCCTCAACCTTGTCGGACTCGTCCAGCCGGGGCAGATGCTGCATCCTCTGCCCTCTTCGCAGGAAGGCCCGCTCGGTGATTCCTGAGCGGCCTGCGAACGTGACGCCGATATCCTCTTCTCCCTCAGCCTCGAACTCGTTGGACCCGACAGGCTGAAGGGACCAGGAGGCCTCTTCGGACTCGCCTTTCAAGCTGGCCTTGAGCCGACCCTGCTCCAAGCGGACCATCAGGGTGACCTTTCCGTCCCCGCCCCGGTAGGTGCCTGCAAAGCTTTTCATCTGCTCCGGGCTGATGTCGACCTGGGGCGAAGGCAGCGAGGAGCGGTCGAAGGCCTCCAGGATTGACACGATTGCGTCGGCCTTCCTTTGCCGGGCCATTTTCAGCGACTGAGTGAAGGAGCGCGAATCCAGCTTGCCGCTGGCCAGGGCGGCCTGGACCAATTCGGGATTGCGGCGTTGAACTCCGAAGCTGAGGGCCAACGCCGCGTCCTCGGCACCCCGTTCCAGCAGCAAGAGGGCAATGGGCAGATGGCCGTTCTGCAGCGACCAACTGAGCGGCGTGAAGCCGTAAAAGGAGTCCGAGACATTGATCTCGGCTCCCTGATCAAGCAGAAACCGGACGACTTCCAGGTGCCCTTTGTCGCAGGCAAACGAAAGCGCCGTTGCGCCATAGCGGCTGCGGGCATTGACGTCCATGCCTTGCCCCAGCAAGCTGCGGACCTTCTCCAAACTCCCTTGGCGCACTGCCTCAAAGAGCTCTTCCGGAGTCGAAGCAGGATTTGCAGTTGCCAACAGGCCGACGGACCCAAAGAACAAAATCGTGCAAAGAATCGTTCTCAGCATACGAGGAATCTCCTTTTCAGGGTTTAGGCCTCCGATTGTACAGGAGTCAGGAGTCGGGAGTCAGGGAGATGGAGCATCTTTGTCTGCGAACTGCCAACTGCCAACTGCCAACTGCCAACTGCCAAACTGATCATCCGGGCAGGCGCCTCAGCAAGCTGGCCAGTTCAAACGGGTTGGCGATTTGGACGCCCTGGCGCTTTGCAGGGTGATCGTCACCGGCATAAACCAACACCTCGGCCCGGATCTCTTTTTTCAACACCTCCCTCAGCTTGTGAAATGGCTTGAAAAAGCTCTTGGACAGGGTGGCGGCCGATTTGGCCTCCAGGGCAGCGATGCCATCAGCCAGCGAGCAGATCAGGTCGATCTCGTGGCCTCGGCTGTCGCGGTAAAAGTGCAGGTTGCTGCGTTTGGCATTGTTGAAGCGATATTTGAGCACCTCGGCGACAACCAGGTTTTCGAAGAGCGCGCCTTTCAGGGGATGAATTGCCAGTTGGCTCTTGTCGTCGATCCCCATCAGGTAGCAAGCCAGCCCCACATCGTAAAAGTAAAGCTTGGGCGTTTTGACCAGCCGCTTGGTGATGTTGGCGAAGTAGGGTGGAAGGCGGAAGAGGATATAACTCGCCTCCAGGACGCTGATCCACTCGCTCACAGTTGTGGGCGACACGCCTGCATCATCGGAAAGGCTCTGCAGGTTGAGCAAGTTGCCCGTCCGCCCGGCACAAAGTCGGACGAATTTCTGGAATCGGGAGAGGTTTCGGATTTGGCTGATTTGCCGCACGTCGCGTTCGACATAAGTCTCAAAATAGTCTCCCAGAGCCTGCGTCGGATCGAGTTGCTGGTCGTAAATGCGGGGGTAGAATCCTCTGAAGAGCAAGTCTTCCATCTGAAGGCCGGCATCAAAGAGAAGAACCTCTTCTACGGAAAGAGGAAGCAGCCGCAGCAGTGCCGTCCGACCGGCCAGCGACTGGCTGATTGACTGGGAGACACGAAATTGCTGACTGCCGGTCAGCACGTAAAGTCCATTCTTGCCTCTTTCATCAACAGCCGCCTGCAGGTAGGAAACCAGGTCGGGCACCCTTTGAATTTCATCGATAATCGTCTCTTCACCGTGGACCCTGAGGAAACCACGCGGATCCTCCAAGGCAAATTCCCGGCTTTCGGGCACTTCCAGATTAACGTAATTGAAATCGGGGAAGGATTTACGGCAAAGCGTCGTCTTGCCCGACTGGCGCGGTCCTGTCACTGTCACCACAGGATACTTGCGGAAAAGACCTTCCAGATGCCTTTTTAGCTGACGCGGAATGACTGCCATCACCGCCTCCCTCTCAGTCTTGGCATGGAGCCTCGCCGGCAGGCCTGATCGCCAAGGGTCAATTTATCCCATATCTGCACAATCTTCAAGTTGAACTTTCGATTTGTGCAGGCCCGCTCTTTCGCAAGACTCGCTCAGGGTGTTGTCCGAGGGTATTCGATGTATCGGGCCGTCTCGTGAACCAAGAGTTTCGCGCGAAGCCGCAAAGCCGCTAAGATTCATATCGATGGCGAGTATTCTCAAAGATGAGGAATTGAGCTCGGATGGTGCCCTGGGAGCTGCCAACGTCCACATCACGTCCCAGTTGCGCAGCAGAATCTCGGCAGACCTGCAGGAGCAGGTCTACGCACGCCTGGGACTGGCAGCCTTGGTTTATGCCGCGGCTTATCTGGCGGTTTACCTTTCGGGTATGCTCTCCGGCACCTACCGGGCCCTCGGAAACCAGTTCTTTGCTGTTTCCAACCTGGTGACGGCTGCTTCGGTGCTTCTTTCGCTGGGAATCTTTGCATTGGCCCGCAGCCGCTGGCTGCCTCCCCAGGCCATGAGCGACCTGGGGCTGATTTATCAGGTTGTGGCCGCGGCCAGCATCGATTCCTTCCTGATATGGCTTCCGATTCCTCCAGAATACTTACCCATCGGCATTTCCTGGATCGGGGTGTGGATCCTGTGTTTCGCCCTCATCGTTCCCAGCACTCCAGGCAAGGCCATGCTGGCGGCCTTGGCCAGCGCCTCCATGACCCCTTTGCTGTTGTTGATCGGTATGGCTCGAGGCTCTGCACAACCTTCCGGACCGGCCTTGCTGCAGTTCATACTTCCCAACTACGTCTGCGTGCTGATGGCCTTTGCCAGTGTCCGCATATTGCATCAAATGCGCCAGCAGGTCGACGAAGCCCGCCAGATGGGCAGTTACAGGCTGGTCGAGTTGCTGGGGCAAGGAGGGATGGGGGAAGTGTGGAAAGCCCAGCACAGGAGTTTGGCCCGTCCCGCTGCCATCAAGCTGATCCGCCCTTCGGCCATCGGAAGCGGAAGCGGCAAATCGGCGGCCAGGGTCTTTCGCCGATTCGAACGTGAAGCCCAGTCCACGGCAGCCTTGCAGTCGGTCCACACCATCACCCTCTACGACTTCGGCATCAGCGACGACGACAGCTTCTACTATGTGATGGAATTGCTTCGGGGGCTGGACCTGGAGCAGTTGGTGGAACGATTCGGCCCCTTGCCGGCGTCCCGGGCTGTTCACCTCTTGAGGCAGGCCTGCCACTCTTTGGGCGAAGCGCATAGCAAGAGCCTCATCCACCGGGACGTCAAACCAGCCAATATTTACGCTTGCCGACTGGGGCCGGATTGCGACTTTGTCAAGGTGCTCGACTTCGGCCTGGTCAAGCCGACAGGCGGATGGGACGGGGATGAAGCCACCCGCCTGACCCAGACCGGGATCACTGCGGGAACCCCTGCCTATATGGCGCCTGAAATGGTACTGGGGCAAGGCGGGTTGGACGCAAGGGCAGACATCTACGCCCTGGGCTGCGTCGGCTTCTGGCTGCTAACCGGATCGTTGGTCTTCGAGGCCTCTTCAGCGGTCGAAATGGCCATGCACCATATCCAGACACCTGCTGTGGCACCCTCCCACAGAACCGAACTGGAGATCCCTGCAGGATTGGATGACGCCATTCTGGCTTGCCTGCAAAAATCCCCTTCCCAGCGTCCTGCCAATATGGAAGAGTTGTCCGGACTACTGAAGGACTGCGGAGTGAAGCCATGGGGCGGCAGCCAGGCTGACAAATGGTGGCAGGCTCACCTACCCGAGTTTTCCTGACGCCGCCACTCAGGCGCAGAGTGCACAGAGAAGAAGCAGGAATGCCTGTATCGAGGCGCTGCATCGCCAGCATTTGGTGTTCGGCGCAGAAACTGGTTCAAGTGGGTCATTGGCCATTGAAGACTTGGTCTATGTTCTCGGCCCTCAGAAGGCGCTTGGCCCACTCCGAAAGGGTCTGCGAGTCAGCTTTGGCGATGCGGTCCTTCAGCGGCTTGGAGAGCTTGCCGAATTTCTCCGTCAACTGCTGCTCGACAAGCCTGGCTTCTCCGAGCAGCACTCCTTGCTGCAAGCCTTCCAGCCGGCCTTGTTCGCGGCCCCGATTCCAGCCGCGCTCTTCCCACTCGCGGGGCCATTCCCTGACGCGTTCTGCCAGCATCGATTTCACCTCCTGCAACTCTTCAACTTGAAAAAACTCCCCTTGCGGGAAGCGGGCCGGCAGCAGCACCTGGCAC
>JANQFM010000823.1 GCA_028277865.1 Acidobacteriota bacterium | reverse complement strand
TTTCAGCGGCTTCCCCTGTACCTCGTGGGGCCACGCGACGATCTCTACTCAAACAGCTCGTCGACTGTCTTCAAGAGAAAATCCGAATTCAGCGGCTTGACGGCAAACGCCTCGGCGCCGACCTGCTTGCTCAAGATGGCTTTCTCCTTGGTCGAGTGGGATGAGGTGACAATCACCGGAAGGGATTCGGTGGCCGGGTCGGACTTCAGGCGCCGGGTCAGTTCGATCCCGTCCATTCCGGGCATGAACAGGTCTACGATGGCGATGTCCGGCAGCCGTTTGGCGACCTTCATCAAGGCCTCGTAACCGTTTTCGGCCAGCTCGAAGTGGTAGCCCCTGGGCTGCAGGATGGCCATCATCAGCTCGCGGGCCGCATAATCATCGTCCACCACCAGGACCAGGCCCGCCTCGGCCGACTGGTCTGGCTGGCGCGGCCTGGGCTTAGGCAAGCGGTATTCTTCGACCTTCTTGATCCATTCATCCTGCAGCTTCTGCAGACGCTTGTTAAGCCTCCGCAGCTCCTGGTCCAAGCGATGCCTGAATTGCCGTTCCAGGCACTGGGCCACTTCTGGCCCAGCCTGGCCTCGCGCCTCTTCCAGTTCAGACTGGATCTCTTTGGAACAGGCTCTCAGCGCCTCATCGAATCTGCTGCGCGCCTCTTCAAGGGCCGTCCCGGAATCGTCCCTCAATCTGCGGCCGGCTTGAACAGCCTTGCCCACCAGCTCCTGAGCCCTGCCGCTTCTGCTCCTGCCTTCGGCCGCCACTTGGAGCAGGTTGGTCGTCTTGGCCCGCAGGCGCCTTCTTTCCAGCGCCTGGACAAAGCAGGTCTGAAGGCGGAAGGGATCGTAAATCGGCTTGAAGACGAAGTAGTCGTCCACCAGCCTGGCCCGGACCAGCCTGGCGGCCTCCTCTGTTTCCTCCTTGCCGCACAGGAGGATCGTTTCGCAGGCCGAGGACCGGAATGCCTCTGAACCGTGCAGGAGCCTCTCGTGAAAGCCCTGCGCCGCTTCAATCGTATGAAAGCCGAGCAGCAGGATTTCGGCCGGGGCTTGGCTGAGCAGCCGCCGGCCCGCTTCCGGCACATAGATGCAATGTAGCTTGAGGCCCAGCCGGCTTTGCTGGAAATAGCCCACCACTTCCTCGACGTCCGACTTGCTGTCGGTGATGAGCAAGACGTTTTCTTGGCTGCTCATGACGGATCCTCAGCCTCGAAATCCGATTCGTCTTCGAAAGCGCTTTCGATGAGGGTCGCCAGCCGCTTGGCCTCATCGCGGATGATCGTGAGGTAGCGCTGGCTGTCTTCCTGGGAGAGCTGGCGGCTCAACAGGATGTCAGCGAAGCCCTGAATGCTGGAGAGGGGCGCCAAAAGGTCATGCCGGAGGCTGCGACGGGACAAGGCTGCCGGCACCTCGGCCTTTCCCTTCCTGAGACACTTTTTCATCCGAGAACTCCTGGAAGATCCGGTCGAATTCCGAGTGGGTTTTTCTGAAAGCCTCCAGCACCTGGGGGGCGATGTGCTCAGGCCGGGAGCGCCCGTCTCCTTCCAAGATGATTGCGCAGGTCTTTCGATGAGAGAAAGGCGGCTTGTAAGGCCGTTCGCTGCGCAATGCGTCGTACTGGTCGGCCACCATGACGATGCGCCCCGGCAGCGGGATCTCCTCGCCGCAGAGCCCTTGGGGGTATCCGCTGCCGTCCCAGCGCTCGTGGTGGCTTAAGGCGATCAATCTGGCCGTCTCCAAATAAGGCGATGTCGAGCCTTCCATCAACTGGGCGCCCAAAGTCGTGTGGTGCTGCATCAACACCCATTCTTCCTTGGTCAGCTTGCCTTTTTTGAGCAGCACCGAATCGGGGACCCCGATCTTGCCCAGGTCGTGCAAAGGCGCTGCCCAGTAGATGCGGTCGACCTCTTCCCGGTCCAAGCCCAACTCAAGGGCCAACTGCTTGGAGTACTCTCCCAGCCGCCACATGTGGGCGCCCGTTTCCTCGTCTCGCAGCCGTCCTGCGCTGATCAGCATGAAGACCGTGTCCAGCCTGGCCTTTTCGAGTTGGCGGTTCCTTTTGCGCTCCTCCTGGTAGGCCCGGTTCAAGTCTCGCGCATATTCTTGAAGCTGCCGGTTGGCGGCTTCCAATTCCCTCGCCTGCAGCCGCTCGCGATCGACCATCTTGCGGAAGTCGCGGGCAAACATCGCCAACTGGGCGTCGGCCTGCTCAGGCGGAATGGAAGGCTTGCTTTGTGCCGCTGTCGCCATCTCCTCAATCCTCTCTCAATGCAGCTGTCCGCAATCGGCCAGGGGCCCGGAAGGCCGAAATGAATAGCCTCGATGCCCGTCCAACCGGTTCCAGGCAGCCTGATAACTTGGAGATTCAGGCCCGGAAGTCAAGCCGGGCAAGCAGATCAGTTGAGGACTTCGTTGACTTTGTCCAGCAATTGCAGGGGGCTGAAAGGCTTGGTGAAATAACCGTCGGCGCCGCATTCGAATCCCGTCTCGCGGTCTACATCCTGGCCCTTGGCAGTGAGCATCAGCACAATGGTCTCCGAGGTCTTCTCGTCCGATTTGAGCTGCTTGCAGACCTGGTAGCCGTCCAGGCCGCCCGGCATCATCACGTCCAGAATGAGAAGGTCCGGCGACTCCGAGCGGGCCAGCTGAAGAGCCTGCCCCCCGTCACCCGCCTCCAGGATTTCAAAGTCCTCCTCGGAGAGGGTTACGCGCACCAGTTCGCGGGTCTCCGAGCGGTCGTCAGCGATCAGAATCTTCTTCATCACAACATCTCCTATCGTCAAACTTCAAGGGGTTCTTTATAGGGTTGAACTCTTTGCCGTTGCTTTTTTTCAATAGGCAAATGGAATTCAATAGTTGTTCCATTATTTAAGCTACTTTCTATATCTATTTCTCCATTATGAAGATTCACTATTGTTTTCGCAATAGATAATCCAAGCCCGGCACCCTCCACGGCTGTGTTGGAGCCGTCGGCACGGTAGAATCTATCGAAGGCATGGCTGATTTGATCGGGACTCATCCCGATGCCCTGGTCTGTAATCGAAACGCGCATCAGGCCATCTTCGGCAGCCGCGGCCACTCGGATCTCTCCCCCCTCCGGGGAGTACTTGATGGCGTTGGAAAGCAGATGGCGGATCACCTGGCGGACGCGCAAGGGGTCGCAGGTGATAGGCGGGAGAGCGTCGGGAAGAATCAAGCTGACCCGGTGGCTTGCTTGGCAAGCTCCAATGCCCACTGTCTCTGTCCTGAGCAGATCCTCGATTCGGACCTGCTTCAACTCGAGGGAAAGGCCCTGCTCCGATTCGGTGCGGGAGACGTCCAACAAGTCGTCTATCAGGTCCGACAATTGCCGGGAACCGTCGTAGATGAGTTGCAGGTAGCCCTCTCGCTCACGCTTGGACAACCTGGGCCGTGTCAGCAGGATTTCGCTGAATCCCACAATGGAGGTCATCGGGGCGCGCAGCTTGTGGGCTGCTGTAGAGAGGAATTCGGATTTCATCCGGTCGAGCTCCTGCAAACGGGAGATGTCGCGGATTAAGACCACCAGGCCGCGAGGCTTGCCCGACCTGCCGCACAGGGGTGACATGCTGGCTTGATAGGCCTTGTCTTGGCCCAGGCGCCGCTCCCCGAATTCGAAGCTGTCGCCGGCACCAGGAGCCTTTAGGGCCAAGTCAATCGCTTCTGCCAACTGGGGATTGTCGAGTACAGAGCGGAAGTGCCGGCCGGCGGCCAGCCGCCGCTCGATCTCGAACAGCTTCTCCGCCTCGCGGTTGAACTCCACGATCTGCCCTTTCAAATCGGTCACCAGCAGAGCGTCGGCGACGCTGTTGATGATGGCCGCCAAGTCTTCCTGAGCCTTGAAAAGCTG
>JANQFM010000135.1 GCA_028277865.1 Acidobacteriota bacterium | reverse complement strand
TATATCTACGCCTCGGACCTCGATTCGGTATCGCGTAGCAATCCGGTTTGGCTGACCCACACCATGGGGCATTACGGGGTGGCCAACAGCATGGCTCTGGAGATGGCCGGAATCAGCGGCGACACACCAGACCCGCCCGGCGGAACCATCGACCGCGATGCCCAAGGCAATCCCACCGGTGTCCTCAAGGAGTCCGCCCAATCGCTGGTCCGCGACCTGATTCCCGCCCCAACGTCCGAGCAGATGGTCCAGGGCATCCGACATATCGTGGCGGGATTCAACAGCGAAGGGATGACGGGCCTGAAAGATCCCGGCATCGGAGAAAGCCACTGGGATGCCTATCGCCAGGTTCTGGCCGACGGGGATCTCAAAGTTCGCGTTTTCGCCTTGTGGAGAGCCGGCAAGACGGTCGAATCGGCCCAGCAACTTATTGAGCGGGCGGCTTCGTCCAGCAGGCCTTACGAGTCCAGCGGCGATGACCGGCTCATTTCCGGGGGAGTCAAGCTCTACATCGATGGCAGCGGCGGTGCCCGCACGGCTTGGCTGCACCAGGAGTGGAACAAGAACTTCGAAGAATCAGACAGCGGGAATAGCGGCTATCCGGTGATGGATCCCGAAATCCTGCGTCTGCAGATCCGGCTCTTTCACGACGCTGGAATGCATGTGAGCGTTCACGCCATCGGCGACCGGGCCATCGATTGGGTGGTGGACTCCTACGAGCAGGCTCTGCGAGCCAATCCGATTTCCGGAATGCGCCACGGAATCATCCACAACAACATCCCATCCGACTCCGCCATCGACAAGATCGCCCGTCTGCAGTCCGAGTACGATGCGGCCTATCCCGAGCCGTCAGCCACCTTCATGTGGTGGATCGGAGACACCTATGCCGGCAACTTCGGTCCCCAGCGCTGCCTGAGGCTCAACCCCTTCAAGACCTATCTGGACAAGGGAATCCGTTGGGCGGGAGGTTCCGACTTCAATGTGACTCCCTTCCCCGCCCGCTACGGAATCTGGGCTTCGATGGCTCGGGAGACCTTGTTGGGAGTCTACGGCTCCAACCCCTACGGTCGTCAGGAATCGATCGATGTTCGCAACGCACTGCGCTCCTACACCATTTGGAGCGCCCGCCAGATGTTTCTGGAAGACAAGATCGGTTCCCTGGAAGTGGGCAAATATGCCGATATCGCCGTCTGGGATCGCGATCTTTACAGCGTGCCGACGGCTGAGGTTAAGGAGATGAAGTGCCTGATGACGCTGTTCGAGGGTGAAGTGGTGTATGAGAGTGCAGAGCCCTCGAAGGAAAGCCACTGAGACTCAGAGGACACAGAGAGGATTAAGAAAGAAGTGATCTCTGTGTCCTCCGTGTCTCTGTGGCTCTGCCTCAGCGAACGAACCCACGCTCCGAAGTCTCAATGAAGCGAATCAGAACAGCCACATCTTCAGTTTCCAATCCCTTTTCCCGGATGATTTCGACTGCTTGGCGGATGGTCAGTTTCTTTTGGAAAAGAATCCGGTAGGCCTTTTTCAGGGCATCGATCCTCTCCGTCGAAAAGCCGTCTCGTTCCAGGCCGGTGACGTTTATGCCGAAGATGCGGTTTTCGCCGCGCTTGCCCACCGTCTGGATGAAGGGAAGCGTGTCGCGGGTGATGACCGAGTAGGGTCCGATGAAGGCTCGGGTGCCCACCCGGCAAAACTGGTGCACGCCGCTGAAGGCGCCCACCCTGGCGTGGTCTTCCACTTTGACGTGCCCCCCCAAAGTGGCTGAGTTCCCCAGGATGATGCCGTCCCCCAGCTGGCAATCATGGGCGATGTGGACGCCCGTCATAATCAGGTTGCCGTTGCCCACCAGCGTCTTGTTTCCGGCAATCTCGGTGCCTCGATGAATGGAGACGAACTCGCGGATGCGGTTGCCGTCGCCGATGCGCAGCTCGCTCTTTTCGCCCCGGTACTTGAGATCCTGGGGATCGGTTCCAATCGAGGCCTGGCCGTAGAATCGGTTGTTGCGACCGATTACCGTCGGGCCTTCGATCACCGTATGGGGGCCGATCGAAGTGCCTTGGCCGATCGAGGCTCCCTCACCGATCACGCAAAAGGGGGCCACCGAGACTCCCTCGGCCAGCCGGGCACCCTCTGAGATGGCGGACGATGGATGGATTCGGGCGGACTTGACCATGCTCATGGCGAGGCGGCCTCCTGGAATTCGTCTTCGGCCGGCCGGTCGACCAGCGTGAACATGATTTCGGCTTCGGCCACTTTGGCGCCATCGGCAAAGGCCGTTCCCTTCAACTTGCCGAAACGGCTCTTGACCCTGATGACCGTCATTTCGATGCGTAGCTGATCGCCTGGCAAGACCGGTTTTCGAAAGCGGCACGACTCGATGCCCATGAAATAGACCAGCTTCTTCTTGCGGTCGGGAATCGACTTGAAGACCAAAATGCCTCCCGCCTGGGCCATGGCTTCGACGATCAGCACCCCAGGCATGATGGGGACGCCCGGAAAGTGACCTTGAAAGAAGGGCTCATTGATGGTCACGTTCTTAAGCACCACGATCCGCTTCTTTTCTTCGTACTCGATGACCCGGTCGACGAGCAGGAAGGGGAAGCGGTGAGGAAGCACTTCCATGATTTCGCGAATTTCGATTTCCGGCATTTCGTCATTCCCTCTGTGGATTCTTAGAAAACGATCCGCTGATTGTAACGGCTCGACCAGCAAAGTCCAAGGTCATGCCTCCCCGACCTCAGCCGTACCGTTGAAGAATTCGGTTTTGCTGCAAAACTCTCTTTACCTCCTCTCTTGGTCCCCTTGCGCCGGAGGCGCTGCCAGAGGGTAGCCCGTGGTTGAGCGAAGCGACACCACCGGATCGGCGGCCCGATCAACGGCGCACCCTGAAGGGGTGCAGGAGCGTCGAATTCTCCCTGCTGAAGGGAATATGTCCCCGTCCAGCATTCAGAACCCACCGAAATCAGTGACTTCCAAGCGGCACAGTGATTGCTGTTGATTCCAGTGACCGGGCGAAAATGGTGAGGGAACTCACCACACAAACCGGGTCAATATGTTTCAATACTCACAAACCGATCCCCAGGCCGCAGCGGCGGGAAGCAGCATTCACACGCTGTGTGCCTTGCAGAACAGGAAGAGGTCTCAACCTTGGCACTTGAGGAGAATCCATGAAAGGACCGCAACAACTCCCTGAAACAACCCCTGGACGACGTGAGTTCCTTGCAGGCACTTCAATCGCTTCCTGGCGCGGATCGCCCTCCCAGGCAGGAAAAGCGCGCAGGCAAGGCGGCATTCCCTTGATGCGCTCACGATTCAACCGGCGCGGCCCCCGCCCAACGGTTCGGCCCATCCGCAAGCCTCCCCTGGCTTCCCTGGTGCTCAGCCGTATGGGTTTCGGCCCCCGTCCCGGAGACATCGAGGATTTTCTGGCTTTGGGGGCCGATGATAACCAACGCCTGCTCAGCTATGTCGAACGGCAGCTCGACCCGGAATCCATTGATGATTCCGAACTGGAGGCCCGTCTGCAGCAGGCCGGCTTCACGACCTTGGACAAGCCGCTCGACCAGCTCTGGAACGACCACGTGACGGCTGACGGCATCGACTACCGGGTGCGCATTCAGCCCTTGCTGGAGTTGGAGCGCGCCACATTCATGCGGATTCTCTACAGCCGTTGCCAGCTGGCCGAACTGCTGGCCGATTTTTGGCACAACCATTTCAACATCTTCGCCTGGGACTTTCCGCTTTTCCCCGTCTTCGTCTCCTACGATCGGGACGTGATCCGGACCCACATGCTGGGCAACTTTCGGCAGATGCTGGAGGCGGTGGCTTCCAGCCCCGCCATGCTGTTTTACCTGGACAACTTCACCAACTCCACCGCCGGACCCAACGAAAACTACGCCCGTGAGCTGTTCGAACTGCACACTTTGGGGGATGAGAACTACCTGGGAATCCTGCGCCAGTCCGAGGTTCCCCTGGATGAGCAAGGGCGCCCGGCGGGATACGTGGATGACGACGTTTTCGAGGCCACACGCTGCTTCACCGGCTGGACGGTTTCCGAAGAATCGGGTTCGCTGACCTTCCGCAGCGACTGGCACGATCGCTTTCAAAAAAGCGTGCTGGGCCAGTTCTTCCCTCCCAACCAGCCCGACTTCCAGGACGGCATCCAAGTGCTTGACCTTTTGGCGGAGCATCCGGGAACCGGTCGCCACATTGCCCGCAAATTGGTGAGGCGGCTGGTGAGCGACGATCCGCCGGAAGAGCTGGTCCAGCAAGCGGCACAGGTCTTTTACGATGAGAGAGAATCCCCCGACCAGTTGACTCAGGTGGTGCGCACTATTTTGCTCTCTCCCCACTTCCGCGCCAACTGGGGGAACAAAGTCAAGCGTCCGCTGGAGTCTGTGGCTGGATTTTTGCGGGCCTGCGGCGCAGACCTGACCCTCACCACCGAAGATCGCTTCAGCGACATCTTCTTCTACCTTTACAGCCATACCCAGCAAAGCCTCTTCAACTGGCGTTCGCCGGACGGCTACCCCGACAGCCAGCACGACTGGCTAAGTGGCAACCCCGTGGTCCATAGCTGGCGGATGTTCAATTGGCTGGTGGATGAGGAGGACGAGGGGCAGTACTTCCTGGACATCCTGGGCAGCACTCCGGCATCCCTGCGCACCGCCCCTCAATTGGCTGATTACTGGATCGAGCGCCTTTTGGGACGCCCCATGAGCACTTCAGACCGGCGAGAGATCGTCGACTTCATGGCCCAGGGCCGGGGTCCGGAAATCGACCTGCGCTGGGATGTCAATGAACGAGTGCAGGAACGGCTGCGCTCCATGGTGGCGCTGATCGCGATGTCTCCGGAATTCTTCTGGAGATGAGGACTTTGGACGCGCCCCGGCATTGCAGCCCTGGCGCCGAGAATGGATCGAGGAGGAGAAAAAGATGGATCGACGAAGCTTTTTGGTCGGCTGTTCCAGTGCCATCGCAGCCATGGCCGGCTCCCGGCTCAACTATGCCGCTTTCGGCAGTCCCGGCGAGGAGCGGGACGTCTTGATCTATGTCTTTTTGAGAGGGGGAATGGACGGTTTGAGCCTGGTGCCTCCCATCGATGGCCCGGATCGAGGATTCTACCAGGCTGCCCGCCCCGAATTGATGATCCCGGCCAGCGGCGAAAACGCAGCCCTGGACTTGAACGGGGAATTCGGGCTGCATCCTTCGGCGGCAGCCTTGCTTCCCCTTTTCCAGGACGGGCGGCTGGCCATCGTCCAAGCCGCAGGAATGGATGCCGGAACCCGCAGTCACTTTGAGGCCCAGGAGTTCATCGAGCTGGGAACCCCCGGCCAGCGCACCATCGCCAACGGCTGGCTGAGTCGGGTGCTGCTGACGGATTCCAGCCTTCCTGACGAGGTGATTATCCCCTCGGTCTCGATGGGTGCCCTGCAGCCGACTTCACTGCGCGGCAACCGCGAGACGCTGGCGCTGGACGAGTCGGGCCAATTCAGCCTGGAAATCGGACCCTACCGCTGGCGCGATGCTCAGAGATTGGCCCTGCGGACCCTGTACAGAAGCCGCAAATCAGCCGTCCACGCCGCCGGCGACCAAGCGCTCAACGCCGTCGACATCGTGGAAGCCTTCGTCACCGAAGACCACCAGCCGGCCAACGGCGCCGAATACCCCAACGGAGCCTTCGGCGGCCAACTGCAAGGCCTGGCCCAGCTCATCAAGCTCGACCTGGGGCTGCGGGTGGCCACCATCGACCTGGGAGGCTGGGACACCCAT
>JANQFM010000817.1 GCA_028277865.1 Acidobacteriota bacterium | reverse complement strand
CCCAATGGAGCGGGGCGCCTTCCCTGCTGGTCGACCTGGAGGGGCATGGCCGCGAAGACCTCTTCGACGACGTCGACCTGTCGCGCACTGTGGGCTGGTTCACCTGTTTTTATCCGTTGCTCCTGCAGACGGCAGGCCACCGGGATGTGGGCGGCCTGATCGAAGCCGTCAAAGAGAGTTTTCGGGCGGTTCCCCAGGGAGGCATCGGGTACGGCGCCTTGCGCTACTTGAGCGGCAAAAGGGAAATCTCCGGGAAGCTGGAAACCCTTCCCCAAGCCCAGACAGTGTTCAATTACTTGGGCGGCCGCCTTTCCAGGGGCGATTCGCCGACTGTCCCCGAGGCTGAGGCCGTCAGCAAGCCGGCCCTTTACTTTCGGCAACCGACCCCCGAATCGTACGGCCCCAACCAAAACCCCGGGGACAGCCGCTCGCACTGGTTTGAAATCGACGGAGCCATTTCAGGGGGACGGCTGCAACTGTCCCTCCGTTACAGCCGCAACATCTGCAGCCCGTCCACCATCGAGGCTCTGGCCCAGGGCGTCAGCAAGTCCTTTGCCTGTTTGATGGATTATTGCCGGTCTTTGAAGTCGGAGGATCGAGGAGGCGAACCACATGTCTGAAGGAACCAGAATGCCTGCGTCCTCACCCATCGGTGCCCAGCAGCCGCAGCGCCGGGGAAAAATCGAAAACCTGTTGCGCCAGCTTTTCAGCCGCATGATGGGAGTCGATGGCCCGAAAATCGATGATCAGGCCACCTTCCTGGAAATGGGCGCCGATTCCTTGCTGCTGCTGCAGGCCAGCCAGGCCCTCAAGGCGGAGTTCGGCGTGCGGATCCCCTTCCGTGACTTGCTGCAAGACGTCTCGACGATCGCAGCATTGACCGGTCATCTCGACCGGGAGCTGCCTCCCGAAGCATTTGCTGAGACGGCCGCCGAGGCGTCAGCAGCACCCGCCGTCTCTAAACCCGTTGCCCCTGTCAATGGCCCGGTCACCTCCCCTGCGACGCAGCTGCGGCCTGTACGCGAGCGGCAAGCGGCGGATGAATCCCAGGATCTCCCTGCGGGCGAGCTCGAGGAATGGGAATTGGCGGAAGCCGGGCCGGCTTCTGATGGGGTGCTGGAAAGGATCCTGCAAAACCAGCTCCGGATTCTGGACCGCCAGCTGCAGGTGACCTCCGAACAGCTGGACCTGCTCAGCCGCCTCGAACCCGGCCCTCGACAGGCCGATTCGCAGCTGCAGGCCGACAGCGCGGATTCCGCGCCGCGTCCGGTCGCGGAGGCGCCGCCGCCCGCCGCACCCCCTCCTCAGAAAGGGGCAACGGATCATCCCAAGTCAGGCAAGGATTTCGAGGCCAAGCCCTATGTCGCCCACAAGCCGGCCAAGACCAAGGCGACCGGCTTGACCCCGCACCAGCAGGAATGGGTAAACCGACTGGCCGAGCGGCTGGGCAAGCGCCATCGCAAGTCGAAAGAGCTGGCCCAGCGCTCGCGCCCCGTCCTGGCCGACAGCCGCAATTCCAAGGGGTTTCAGATCGGCCTCAAGGAGCTGCTGTATCCGATCTTCTCCGAGCGCGCCTCGGGTGCCCGGGTGTGGGACATCGACGGCAATCCTTACCTGGACCTCAACATGGGCTACGGCACCTTGGTCTTTGGGCACTCTCCGCCCTTTATCCAGGAGGCGCTGGCCCGCCAAAGCCGGACCGGGCTGCAGATCGGGCTGGAATCCCCCCTGGCCCCCAAGGCGGCCCGCCTGATCTGCGAGCTGACCGGAAACGAGCGGGCCTCTTTCCTCAATTCAGGCACCGAGGCTGTCATGGCGGCCATGCGCCTGGCCCGGACCAGGACAGGGCGGAGCAAGTTCGTCATGTTCCAGGGCGGCTATCACGGTTTCCACGACGAGGTGCTGGGGCTTTACGGAGGGATGCGCGACGGGCGGCCCGTCGTCTTTCCCATGTCGCCCGGGGTGCCTTCCCGCACGCTGGAAAACGTGATGGTCTTGCCTTATTGCAGCTCGCAGTCGGTCGACGTCATCCGCGAATGCGCCTCCGAGCTGGCGGCCGTCATCCTGGAGCCCGAGCAGTCCCGTCGGCCCGGCATGAACACCGCACAGTTCATCCGCCAACTGCGCAGCGTGACCCAGGAGGCGGGGACGGCCTTGATCTTGGATGAAGTGGTGACCGGCTTTCGCATGCATCCGGGAGGCGTTCAGGCACTGCTGGACATCCGCGCCGACATCGTGACCTATGGCAAGGGAGTGGGCGCCGGCCTTCCCGTGGGCGTGGTCTCGGGCAAGGCGGAATACCTGGACGGGCTTGACGGCGGCATGTGGAATTATGGCGACGGCTCTTATCCCCAGGCCGAATCGACCTTTATGGCCGGCACCTATTTTGCCCATCCCCTCATCATGCCTTCCATCTGCGCCGTGCTGGAGGAATACAAAAAGCGCGGCCCCAGCCTGCAGGAGGAGATCGGCCGCAAGACCCGCAAGCTGGCCGATCGGCTCAACCGCTATTTGAGCGCCCAAGAAGTGCCCATCCGGGTGGTTTTCTGGGGTTCGATGTGCGGGCCGGTTTTCGGCCGCAAGATGAAGCACCCCAGCCTGTTCATCTACAGCCTGCTGGATCAGGGGCTGTACGTGCGGGATGGGCGTCCCTGGTTCCTCTCGGCAGCTCACAGCGACGAAGACCTGGATGAAGTCGTGGAGGCGGTCAAGGCCGGCATTGAATCCTTGCGTGAAGGCGACTTCCTCCCTCCTCCGCCTGCAGCCCGAGGCCGTCGCAGGGCGCCTGGCCCTGCCGAAGAGGCCCGACCGGACGGACGGCCGGCAAAGCCGCGGGCAAGCCGCTTTGCCGCCACGGAAACGCAAAGAGAGCTCTGGACGCTGGCCCAGCTCGGCAAAGAGGCTTCGCGGGCCTACAACGAAGGCTTCAAAATCCGCCTGCGCGGCCCCTTCGACCGGCAGGCCTTTCAGCGGTCGCTGCAGCAGGTGATCGACCGGCACGAGATGCTGAGGGCTTCTTTCAGCCAGCTGGGGGACGAACTGAAAATCGCGGATCGCTTGGACGCCGATATCCCTGTCGACGACCTGAGTCATCTGCAAGCCGACCGCCGCCAGGCCGAGGCGCAACGGCTGGCGGACCAGGAGGCGGGCCGGGCTTTCGACCTCTCCCGAGGCCCGCTGTTTCGGCTGCGCTTGGTTCGGATGGCACCCGAGGATCATCTGCTGACCCTGACCCTGCATCATTCGGTTTGCGACGGCCCATCCGTCAACCTGGTTTTGAGGGAGGTCTTTTCCCTCTACCGGGCAAATTGTCAAGGGCAAGAATGTCGCCTGCCCGAGCCGACTCCCTTCAGCCGCTTTGCCCAGTGGCAACTGCAATGCCTGCAGGGCGCCGAGGCGGATGAGGCCGAGGCCTTCTGGCTCAGCCGGTTTTCCGATCGGATTCCGGTCTTGAAGCTCCCCGCCGACCGCCCTCGCCCGCCCGTGAAGACCTATGCAGGCGCCCGGCAGGCCATGAAGATCGAAGCCGGCCTTTACGCCGCAATCCAGCGTCTGAGCGCCCGGCACGGCACCACTGTGTTCACGGCCCTGCTGGCCGCTTTTCAGGCCTTGCTGCACCGCCTGTCCGGCCAGGGCGACATCGTGTGCGGCGCAAATGCGGCAGTCCAAGCGCTCATGGGGACCGAACCGGTGGGCAACTGCGTCAACCTGCTGGCCTTGCGCAGCCGCATTGAAGGAGACCCGCATTTCGAGGACTACCTGCAGGGCGTCAACGAGACCTTCCTCGAAGCCTATGAACATCAGAACTATCCCTTCAGCCGCCTGGTGCGCCGGCTCGGCCTTCCGCCCGACCTGAGCCGCACGCCGCTGGTCAGTGCCGTGATCAACCTGGAGCAAGGCTCCTCCGGCGAGGTGCAGGTCGGTCCCCTGAGCGTGCTGGCTGTACCCAATCCCGCCCCATCGGCACGCTTCGATCTTTTTCTGGACCTGCTGGCAAGCAAGGACGAAATCGACCTGACCTGCGTCTACAGCACCGACCTGTTCGATGCTGCCACCATCAGGCGCTGGCTGGGCCACTTCCGGTCGTTGCTGCAGGGCATTTGCCGCCGCCGGGGGCAGCCAACCTCCCAGCTTCCCCTGCTTTCCGAGGCCCAGCGGGGGCAAATCTTGCAGGAATGGAATGACGGCACGGGCGGCGGCTGGGACGGCCGCAGCCTGCCGGAATTGTTCCAGTCCCGAGCCCAGGCGGCCCCGCAAGCGGTGGCGGTCTCCTTCAAAGGCCGTCAGATGACCTACCAGAAGCTGGATGCGATGGCCAATCAGCTTGCCAATCACCTGCGCATGCTGGGTGTGACGGCCGAGACCTTGGTGGGGATCTGTGTCCAGCGGCGTCCGGAAATGCTGCTGGGACTGCTGGCCACCCTCAAGGCTGCAGGCACCTATGTGCCGCTGGATCCGGCCTATCCCAGCCAACGCATCTCCTTGCTGCTGGAAGACTGCTGGGCGCCGTTGCTGCTGACCCAGGAGGATCTTCATTCCCGCCTGCCTGTGACCAACGCCCACACCCTGATGCTGGATGCCGATTGGGATGCCATCAGCCAGGCGAGCCCCGAAGCGCCAGCAGGTGCCCGGGGGGACAACTTGGCCTATTTGATCTACACCTCGGGTTCGACGGGCAAGCCCAAAGGGGTCATGGTGACCCACCAGGGCTTGGCCAACTACCTGCTCTGGTGTATCCAAGCCTATGGCCTTGCCCCAGGCTCGCGTTCCCTGCTGCACTCCTCGATCGCCTTCGACCTGAGCGTCACCGGCCTGTTGGCGCCCCTGCTTGCGGGAGGGACAGTCCACCTCTTGCCCCCTGGGGACGAAGTCGAATC
>JANQFM010000812.1 GCA_028277865.1 Acidobacteriota bacterium | reverse complement strand
GCGCTGAGCAGCAGCAGGGTTCCTGCCTCGAATGAAATGCGGTCTCCCGAAGCCACTGAGAGGATGTATCCCAGCCCCTGGGCCTGGACCTGGATGTATAGGATGGTGAAGACCACTGAAACCAGTGCCGTGACCACCCGCACGGCCTCGCTTTCGTAGAAATCGGCCAGCATGTCGGCCGGCGTCACGTAGCGGAAGGCCTTTCCCAGTGCCCAGATTCGGCTGCCCAGGGTGTAGGTGATGCCGCCCACCAGGATAGTCCATGCGCCGGCCTCCCAGAATCCGATGCCGTGGGTGTAGAAAAATCCGCTGGAGCCCAAGAAAGCAAATGCCGAGTGGTAGGTGGCCACGACGGTGAGGTAGAGCACCACGAATCCGGCCTTGCGGCCGTAGAGCAGAAAGTCGTCCAGATCAACGGTCATGCGCCGGTTGGCCACTGCGCCGATGACCAGAGTCGCAATCAGGTAGGCAAAAATCAGCCCCGTGGCCACCATCCAGGCCTGCATCTCACAGCCCCTTCCGCAGGGTCCAGATCAGCACAGCGATCATGGCCAGGTAGACGATGAGCAAATAGGCGTAAAGGAAAGGGACGCCCAGGATCCATGGCTGGATGCGGTTGGCCAGCAGATAGACCAAAGGAGGCTGGGTCAGAGCCAGCAGGGCCAAAAAGGCGACTACGGCGATGCGTCCTGCCCGGGTGCGGGGCAGGAGGTGGCTTTTGAAGGGGGCTGGGGCTTTCACGTCCGGGCGATTGTAGAGGTTTTAGGCTGAATGGCCAAGAAGGGGAATTCTGTCTCTCGATCCCCTTCCCTAGTTCAGGAAAAGGACTCCTGACCAATGAAGGCTCCAGTTGTTCTGCCCGATGACTGAAGCCTGTAGAATACCCCGCGTGACTGAAGCGAGGGGGCGGAGCAAGTTCGCGGTATTTTGCTGGGTGGTTTTGGCCTACACGGTGGTGGTGATCCTTTGGGGCGCCTACGTGCGGGCCACCGGGTCGGGAGCAGGCTGCGGAAGCCATTGGCCGACCTGCAACGGCGAAATCATCCCCCGTTCGCCCAGTGCCGAAACCCTGATCGAATACACCCACCGCCTGAGCAGCGGGCTGCTGGGGCTGATGGTGGTGGGGATGCTGGCGGGCGCCTGGAGGCAGTTTCCAGCCCGGCACCGGGTACGACGGGGAGCTTTTGCCACCTTCCTTTTCGTGCTGGCCGAAGCCTTGATCGGCGCCGGGCTGGTGCGCTTCGAGTGGGTGGCCGACGACGCCTCGCTGGCCCGGGTACTGGTGGTGGGATTTCACCTGGCCAATACTTTCTTGCTCTTGGCCGTGCTGACCTTGACCGCCTGGTGGGCAGGCGGGGGAGGATTGATTCGGCCTCGATTGTCGGGCGGAGGAGTCTGGATTGCCCTTTGCCTGGCCGGAGTCCTGCTGGTGGGCGCCAGCGGTGCAGTGACCGCCTTGGGGGACACCTTATTGCTGCACTCGGGAGTCCGGCCCCAGGACTCGAGGGTGGTGGAGGCCTTGGCTGGGCTGCGCTACATCCACCCCTTGCTGGCTCTGATGATGGTGGTGCCCGTGATGGTCGCCTCCACACAATTTTCCCGTCCTCCGACCCGTCTTTACGCCCGCTTGCTGACAGGTGCCTTCCATGTGCAGATACTGCTGGGGGTGATCAACATCCTGCTCAAGGCGCCGGTGTGGATGCAGATGGTTCATTTGCTGGTGGCCGACATCTTGTGGGTCACGTTGGTGCTGCTGGCAGCTTCGGCATGGGGGGAGGGTGAAGCCGGGACATGGTAAACTACCGAATTCAATCGCTGAAAACAATTCAGCAGGAGGCACGCCATGATCGGACTGATGATGCTGATGTTGCTCACCGCCGGCGCCACTGATTTGGATCCGGCTTTGGAAGCCAAGGCCAGGCAGTTGGAAAACCAACTCATTGCGCCTTGCTGCTGGCGGGCGCCCGTTTCGGAGCACTACTCGGGCGCAGCTGACGAGGTTCGCCAGGAAGTGCGGGATCTTTTGGCCTCCGGCAAAGACGAAGATCAGATTCTGCAATCCTTTGTGGGCAAGTACGGCGACCGGATCCTCTCGGCGCCTCCGGCGCGGGGCTTCAACTTGATGTCCTGGGTCTTGCCGTTCGTCGCCCTGGCCTTGGGCGGACTGGGAATCCTGGTTTACCTGCGCAATCTCCATCGTCCTGCAACCGCCAAGGCCATTCGGCACACATCCCCTCAAACCCAGCCCGGAGACGAACGCTACGCACGGATGCTCGAAAAGGAGCTGAAGGAGGTGTGAGAGGCCAGCTGTCGGCCGCACCCCCTTTCCTGCCACTGCTGCCCTTTCAGTGCCGCTGACATTTGATTGTGACTCCTTTTTTTTCTCCTCTGGTCGGCCCAGTTCATTCCCTGCCCCAGCCTGATTGAACAGTCCGGCAATACCAAGCAACTCGTTGATATCCAGTGATTTATTGCTGGTGCAATCCCCCCCTGGATGATATAACTCTTCCACTGCCCCTGCCCGTCGAGGCTCAGGCCGATGCTGCCGGGGCGCAAGACAAGGCAATCGAAAGAGCCGCTGCCTGCGGTGGAGGAGGACGAGGACCATGAGGCATTCATATCTCCGATTTATTCAGCTTGCCATCGCGGCACTGGCTTTTACCTGGACGATTTCGCAGGCCGTTGCCTGGGAAGCTGGGGTCCGAAAGCTCTCCCTTGAGCATTACATGGACATGGAGTCGGCCTCCAATCCCCAAATCTCCCCGGACGGCTCCCAGATCGTCTACACACGCGGCTGGATCGACAAGGTCAACGACCGACGCAAGTCATCGCTCTGGATCATGAACGCCGACGGCAGCAAGAACCGTCACCTGATCGAGGGTGCGGGCGCGCGCTGGTCGCCGGACGGCACCCGCATCTTGTTCACCGCCCGGGGGGAGCCTGCGGGATCCCAGATCTTCGTGCGCTGGATGGACGACGAAGGCGCCGTCAGCCAGATCACCCGCATCGAAAGCGGCCCTTCCAACGTTCGCTGGTCGCCGAACGGGAAATGGATCGCCTTCACCAGCAGCCTGGACCACAAGGCCGACTTTGAGGGCGTCAAATTGCCCTCCAAGCCACAAGGCGCAAAGTGGACCAAGGGGCCCAAAGTGGTCGAAAGAGCCGGATACAAGCGCGACCGAAGGGGATATATCGACACGGGCTGGACGCACCTGTTCGTGGTCCCCGCCCAAGGGGGAACGCCGCGCCGGCTCACCGACGGCAATTGGAACCACAATGGGGTGGCCTGGAGCCCCGATGGCAGCGAAATCTACTTCTCCTCTTACCGCAGCGAGGATTGGGACCGCCCCAAAAACTGGCAGGAGTCCGAGATCTACGCTGTAACGGTGGCTTCGGGAAAGATTCGCCGCCTCACCGACCGTCGCGGATCGGACGGCCAGCCGGTCCCTTCGCCCGACGGCAAGCTCATCGCCTACACAGCAGGGGACGAGCACCGCGACACCTACCGCAATTCGAAGATCTTCGTGATGAATCGAGACGGCTCGGGATCGCGGCTCATCTCGGGCGACTACGACCGGCAGTCCGGAGGCCTGCAGTGGGCGCCCGACGGCAGCGGTCTCTATTTCAGCGTCTCGCGCGAGGGCTACCGGAGCCTGCACTTCGTCTCGCTGCAAGGCGGAGTGAAGCAGCTGACACACGGCAAGCAGCTCCTCAGCCTGTCCTCCTTCTCCAAGGACGGGACGGCGGTCGGTACCATCAGCAGCGCCCACCAGCCCGGCGACATCTATCGGTTCCCGCTCGACCACCCCACACAGGTCACACGCCTTACCCAGGTGAACTCCGATGTGCTTCACGGCGTCACCCTGGGAGAAGTTGAAGAGGTGTGGTACCGGTCGGATCCCTTCAATGTCCAGGGCTGGATCGTCAAGCCGCCCGATTTCGACCCCTCCCGCAAGTACCCCCTGATGCTGGCCATCCACGGCGGGCCTCACGGCATGTACAACGGCGGCTTCAACTTCGCTTTTCAGGAGCACGCGGCCAACGGCTACCTGGTGCTGTACACCAATCCTCGTGGAAGCACCGGCTACGGCACTGAATTCGCCAACGCCATCAACCACGATTACCCCGGCGCGGACATGCCCGACCTGATGCGGGGCGTCGATGAGGCGCTCAGCCTCGGCTCTGTGGACGAAAACAACCTCTTTGTCTATGGCTGCTCGGGCGGAGGCATCCTCACTTCCTACATCGTTGGCAACACCGACCGCTTTCGGGCCGCCTCAGCCAATTGCCCCATCGTGAATTGGATGTCGGCCATGGGGACGTCCGACGCCATCGGCTATGCCCGGACTTTCGAGAAGCCTTTTTGGGAGGACGCCAGCGAGTGGATCGACCGCTCCTCGATCTTTTACGTCGGCAATGTCAAGACTCCCACCATGTTCCTGACCGGAGAAAAAGACCTGCGCACACCCATGGGGCAGACCGAGGAGTTTTACCAGGCGCTTCAATACCTGGGGGTTCCCACGGCGATGGTCCGCTTTCAAGACGAGTGGCACGGCACCACCAGGACGCCCTCCAACTTTCTGCGTACTCAGCTCTACTTGCGCAAGTGGTTCGAGAAGTGGGGAAGCCACGACGACGAACAGGTGGACGTATCGCCGACGGCGGAACCCTCGCCGGGACGGCCCTGAACAGACATCGAATGTACAGGCTCTCCCGACGCTCAACGCAGAATCAGGGAGAGCAGTGTCTTTTGCAGGTGGAGGCGATTGGCGGACTGCTGGATGACCAGGGATCGAGGGCCGTCGAGGACTTCGTCGGTCACCTCGACGTTGCGGCGGACGGGCAGGCAATGCATCAGGTAGCCTCGGCTGGCAAGTGACATCAGTTGCCGGTCAACGATCCAATCGCGGTATTGCTGCCGCAGTTCCACCTCCTGTTCAAGGCGTCCGTAAAAATCCAGGCTGCCCCAACTGCGGGCATAGATCACCTCGGCGCCCTTGCAGGCTTCCTCCAGGTTGTGGCTGATGCGCACACTCCCTCCGTTGGCCTGGGCGGAATCCTCCACCTGTTTGAAAACCTCCGGATCCAGCCCATATTCCGGGGGGCAGGCGATGGTCAGGTTCATTCCATATTGGGTGGCGGCCAGGGAGAAGGAATTGGGGACCGACATGGAAAGGGGCCGGGGATGATGGACCCAGGCCAGCACCACATCCCTCTGATCGAGCGTCCCGAACTTCTCGCGGATGGTCAGCACGTCTCCCAAGCCCTGCAAAGGATGCTGGGTCGAAGACTCCAGGTTGATCACGGGGACGCTGCTGTAGCGTTCGAATGCCGACAGGACCGTCTCGGCCTTGTCCTGCTCATAGTCCTGCAGGCGGGAAAAGCAGCGTACCCCGATGGCGTCCAGGTAGCTGGAAAGGACCGGTGCAGCCTCACGGATGTGCTCTTCCGATTCACCCACCATGACCGCGCCCTCCCGGAATTCCAGGGTCCAGGTTTCCGAGCCTACATGAAGGGGTACGGGAACACCGCCCAGTTGTTGGATGGCGATGGTCATCGAGGTGCGGGTGCGCAGCGAAGGGTCGAAAAAGACCAGGCCCACCGCCTTTCCAGTCAGAGGCGTGCCGGGATCGATCCTGCCGTGCTTGTGCTGCATGGCCAAGTCGAGCAGCTCGGACAGCTCGGGCCGATTGAAGTCGAGGGTGCTGAGGAAGGAACGTCCTTTGAAGGCATCCAGAATTGTGCGGGGGAAACTCTTCACTCGCGCCATGATAGCAGAGGGTCTCGCGCCAAGAACGCCAAGGCGCTAAGACTTGTCCCGTTGCCGGGCATTGCGCTCTTTGCGTCCTGGCGCGAGACCATCAATGCCCCAGCACCACTGACTTGGTGAGCTGGTAGTGCTCCAAAGCCTCCATGCCGTGCTCCTGCCCCAACCCGCTTTGCTTGAAGCCCCCAAAAGGGAGTTCGTCGTAGATCTTGGAGATGGAGTTGATCCATGTGTAGCCGGCTTCCAGGCGTTGGGCGGCGAGCATGGCCTGCTCCAGGTCGCGGGTCCAGATGCTGGAGCCCAATCCGAATTCGCTGTCATTGGCGCGTCGGATGGCCTCGTCCAAATCACGGATCTTGAACAGGGGCAAGGCTGGCCCGAAGACTTCCTCACAGGACATTTTGGAATCGTAAGGGACGTTTTCCAGCACGGTTGGCAGCAGAAAGTTGCCCTTTTCGTATTCGTCGCCCTGCGGACGCCCGCCTCCGGCCAGCAGGGTGGCGCCGTTTTGCAGGGCGTCGGCCACTTGCTCTTCGACTTCCTGCCGTCCTCCTGCCGTGTGCAGCGCGCCGATGCGGTTTTTGGAATTGCTGCCGGGGCCGACTCTGAGGCGTGCCACCTTGGCCAGCAGCTTCTCCTTGAATTCCTCGTAGACGGCTTCGTGCACAAAAACCCGCTTGACCGCCAGGCAGGCCTGCCCGCCATTGAAGAACCGACCCACCGAACAGGCCGAAACAGCTCGGTCGATGTCGGCGCTGTCCATCACGATGAAGGGATCCGAGCCGCCCAGTTCCAAGGTCACCCGCTTGACTGTCGAAGCCGCCGAGCGCATCACGCCCTTTCCGACCGGAGTCGAGCCGGTGAAACCCACCTTGGCCACATCGGGATGTTCGCACATGGCCGCCCCCACGCTGCCGCCGGGGCCGCAGATGACGTTGAGGACGCCTTTGGGCAGGCCGGCTGCCGAGAGGATTGCCGCAGCCCGCAAAACGGTCAGAGGGGTGGTGCTGGCCGGCTTGAGGACGAAGGTGTTGCCGGCCACAATCCCCGGCGCCAGCTTGTTTCCGGCCAGCGACAGGGGAAAGTTCCAGGGGGTGATGGCGGCGCATACCCCCAGGGGGCGCTTGAGGATGAGTCCGCTGCGAGGGGGATCGGAATCCAGGTTGGGCACCGAGCCGCCGCGCAGGTTCTTGGCCATGCCGGCATAGTGCTCCAGGGTGTGGGCGAAGCGGAAGATCTCCATGCGCGCCTCCCCGATCGGCTTGCCCTGTTCAGCCGTGAGCAGCGGCGCCAGTTCGTTCACCGCACTCTTGATGGCTTCGGACCCGGCGAAGAGGGTCTCTCCCCTCTTGGCTGCCGAGGTCTCCCACCAGCCTGGAAAAGCATCTCGGGCGGCTTCGACAGCCGCATCCACATCTCGTGCCGTCCCCGTAGGAACCGATCCCACCAGCGACCCGTTCGCCGGATTGCCCACCTGGGTTTCCCCGGCATTCCCCAGGCTATCCACTTCCCGCCCATCGATCCAGAATCCCGTCATCGCTCCTCCTCGCAGAGGCTTGTCAAAGGGGCATAGGGTACGCTCTCTGCGTCATCCCTGCATTGGTGTTGAAGCTGTCCTGGCCCTTCCTTTGGAATCGACTTGCACGCAGCCGTTCAAGGCCTCTCAGCCCGTAGCCTACCTTTGCTCTTCCCCGTACAAATCCATCAATCGCTGGTAATACACATCCGCCGCTTCGCGGACGTGCTGCAGGGCACGGCCGTCGAGTTGCTTCTTGACCAGGGCGGGGACTCCGGCGGCCAGCATGGCCTTGGGTACTGTGCCGTTTTCGCGCACCACGCTGCCGGCGGCGATCAGGGCGCCTTCTTCGACCCGAGCGCCGTTGAGGACGCAGGCGTTCATGCCGATCAGCGCTCCATCGCCGATCACGCAGCCCTCCAGCACGGCACAGTGGCCCACGGTGACGCTTTCGCCGACGATGGTCCCCTGCTCGTCACTGGTGTGCAGGACGGCGTTGTCCTGGATGCTGGCTTTCCTGCCGATGCGGATGGGCAAATTTTGGTCGGCGCGCAGAACCGCTCCGAACCAGATGTTGGCCCTCTCGCCGACCTCCACCATCCCGATCAGGGTGGCGTTGGGCGCCACGAAGGCACTGGGGTGGATTTGGGGAGTCTGTCCATTGACGGTGATGATTTGTGCCATTGTTGATTCTTTCCGCTCTTACACCCCTCGGAAAACAGGTTTGCGCTTGGCGGCGAAGGCAGCCACCCCCTCGCTGTGGTCCTGCGAGGCGATCATGCGTTCTTGAGCTTGTTCCTCAGCCAAGACCGCTTCGTCCCGACCGAGCTCGGGTACACGGTTGAGCAGCGCCTTGGCTTCGGCCAGCGCCAAAGGCGCCCGTCTGCAAAGATTCCCCGCCCAGGACAGGGTCTCGTCCAAAAGAGCACGCGGCTCAGTGACCCTCGCCACCAGCCCCAGTTGCAGCAATTCAGCTGCTGTGGCCAGATCCTCCTTGAAGTAAAGAGCTTTGGCTCGTGACAGCCCCAGCAGGCGGGCCAGCCTCCAGGTTCCGCCGTTGGACGGAATGAGCCCCAGGCGGTGTTCCCGAAAGCCCATGCGGGCGTCGGACGAGGCGACTCGAAGGTCACAGGCCAGTGCAAGCAACATGCCGGCGCCTGCAGCGGGTCCGTTGACGGCGGCTAGAACGGGTTTGGGAAGATCTTCCAAGGCGTTGAAGAACGCACTGAGCAGACGGCCTTCAGCACTGAATTCGGCAGGATCCCACCTGCGCTTCAGGCGTCCGATATCTCCTCCGGCACAAAAGGCGCGTCCGGCACCGGTGAAAACCACGGCCCGGACGGCTGGATCCTGCAGCACGGGGATCAGCTCTTGAAAATCGCGGCGCATCCCCTGGTCCAGGGCGTTGAGGACCTGAGGCCGATTGAGTGTTATGAGCAAGACTCCGTTTTCTTGGGGTGCCACCTTGATGGAATTCCAGTTCAATCCGGTCCCCTTTCCAAAGGTATTTTCAGATACATGCGAGAGTCTATCGACCCCGAAAGATCGGGGTCAAGAAGAGCAGATCGCACCCCCCTGAGCAATTGGCGCATGGTTCATCTCACGATTCCCGCAGTTGAATCCTCAACAAGCAAAACCTCCTAAGCGGGATGCACTGGATCCTGATCGACTTGGCGAAGCCGAAATGGTAGCATTCCCTCCCGGTGGAGAAACCCGCCGCCGCTTCGCTCACCGCGCGCTACGGCCTGCAGGGCGAGATATCCGGGAAATCCAAGGTTTACCGCAGCAACCCAACAGGAGTCTTCGACTTGAAAAGCAGCATCGAAATCAACCAAGAAGCTCAGCTGTCGCCGATCCACCAGGTGGCCTCCAAGCTGGGATTGGGAGAAGACGACGTCGACTTCTCCGGCAAATATGTCAGCAAGGTTCGCCTGGAAGTCCTCGACAAGTTCCAGGACCGTCCCGACGGCAAGCTGGTGCTGGTCACGGCCATGACACCCACCAAGTATGGCGAAGGCAAGACCTTGACCACCATCGGCATCGGGCAGGCACTTCAAAGGCTGGGCAAAAAAGGCATCATCACTTTGCGCGAGCCTTCCGTGGGTCCGGTTTTCGGCGTCAAGGGAGGGGGTACGGGCGGAGGATATGCCCAAGTGGCGCCCATGGAGAAGATCAACCTGCACTTCACAGGCGACCTGCACGCCATCAGCACCGCCCACAACCTGCTGGCAGCCCTGATTGACAACCACATCTATCAGGGAAATAAGCGCAACATCGATCTGCGCCATATCCTGTGGCCGCGTACCGTGGACATCAACGACCGCACCCTGCGCCAGATGGTGATCGGGCTGGGCAAGCCCACCAACGGCTTCCCCCGCGAGTCGGGATTCGTGCTCACCTCGGCCTCGGAGGTGATGGCCATCCTGGCTCTGGCCACTTCGCGGGCCGACCTCAAGCAGCGCTTGGCCAAGATGACAGTGGCCTTCGACCGGGACGGCAAGCTGGTCCACGCCGGAGACCTCGATGCCCACAAATCGCTGGCCGTGGTGCTCAAAGAAGCGATTCAGCCCAACCTGGCTCAGACGTTGGAGCATTCCCCGGCCTTCATCCACGCAGGGCCCTTCGCCAACATCGCTCACGGATCCTGCAGCGTGCTCTCCAACCGAGTGGCCCTCAAGCTGGCCGACTATGTGATCACCGAGGCGGGATTCGCATCCGACCTGGGTGCCGAAAAATTCTTTGACCTGGTCTGCCGATCCGCCGGGTACTGGCCTTCGGCAGTGGTGATCGTGGCCACTTGCCGAGCCATCAAGCACCATGGAGGGACAGCCGATGCCGACTTGACCAAGGAAAGCCCCGAATGCCTCAGGAGAGGGCTGGCCAACCTGGAGGCGCACATTCGCAATGTGCAGCAATTCGGAGTCCCGGCCATCGTGGCCGTCAACCGGTTCCCCTTTGACAGCGACGCAGAGGTTCAGGCGGTGGTCGACCACTGCAACAGCATCGGAGCTGCCTGTGCGCCTCATGAAGCATTTATGAAAGGCGGAGAAGGGGCACTCGACCTGGCCCAACAGGTGGTTGAGGTGGCGGACTCCGGGCAAGCAGGAGGATCTCGGTTCATCTATGAACTGGAAGATCCCATCCCGGAAAAACTGCAAAAGCTTGCCAGACGCGTTTACGGGGCCGATGGGGTGATCATCGAAGGGGTGGCCAAAAAGCAGATCGACCGCTTTGTCAAGATGGGCTACGGCAATCTGCCCTTGTGCATGGCCAAGACGCAAAGCTCCCTTTCCGATGTCCCATCCAGGCGGGGTGTCCCCAAGGGATGGAACCTGCGTGTGACCGAAGTGCGGCTTTCCGCCGGGGCAGGGTTTTTGGTCATCATCGCCGGCAACATGATGCTCATGCCCGGCCTGCCCAAGGTACCCGCTGCCATGCGCATGGACATCGACGACGAAGGCAACATCACCGGCCTGTCGTAACTGGGATTGACCGCAGAGGGCACGGAACAGAACGCAGAGAGGCAAGGAGTACTCTTCTCGGCGTTCGGCTGCGATCCGCCTTTGCGGCCTCAGCGGTTCACGCCGAGATGCCATGACCGTTTCTCTATTTGTGACTTGCTTGGTCGATCAGCTTTTCCCGCAGGTTGCCTTCAGCACACTGGAGATCTTGAAGCATCTGGGAGTGGAGGCCCGTTTTGATCCCCGTCAAACCTGCTGCTCCCAGCCGGCCTTCAACAGCGGCTACCGGCGGGAAGCGCGCCAGGTGGCCCGGCATTTCCTGGAGGTCTTTGAGGAGTCGGAAAAGCTGGTCGTGCCCTCCGGCTCCTGCACCTCCATGATCAAGGTCTTTTTGCCGGGGCTTTTTGCCCCTCAGTCCGAGGAGCGCCGACGGGCCGAACAGATAGCAGGACGAACCCATGAGCTTTCCGAATTCCTGACCGGAGTCTTGGGCGTGGAGTCGACCGGTGCCCGCTTCCAGGAGACTGTCACTTACCACGATTCCTGCCATTCCCTGCGAGAATTGGGAATTGCCGACGGACCGCGCCGACTGATCCGCAACGTCGAGGGGATTGACTTTCGGGAGATGGAAGCGGCCGACCGCTGCTGCGGCTTCGGTGGAACCTTTTCAGTAATGTTCGAAGATGTTTCCTGCGCTATCGGTGAGGACAAGCTGAAGGCCATCGAGCGCTGCGGCGCCCGATATGTGGTGGCCACCGACGTGAGCTGCCTGATGCATTTGGACGGCTTGCTGCGCCGCAAGGGGCTGGCCATCCAAACCATGCACTTGGCCGAATTGCTGGCCCAAAATCTGCAATGAAAGGAGATGCGATGCTGAAGTGGACGTTTTGTGCCCGCCGGTGGAGCTTGGCGAGATGCTCGTGCTTTACCTGGGCTCTGCTGGCTGCCCTGCTGCCTGGCTCGATCATCGCCCAGCAAACGACCGCATTTGTCGAAGTCACTGTCGTCCCCATGGACCGCCAGCGCACGCTGGCGGGGCAGACGGTCGTCGTGCAAGACGGAGTGATCACTCAGATGGGTTCTTCCTCACAAGTGGAAATACCCCAGGGTGCCGCCCGCATCGACGGAAGGGGCAGATTCCTGTTGCCGGGATTGGCCGAGATGCACGGGCACTACCCTCCTCCCCAGACGGCGCGCGAATATACCGAGCACATCCTCTTCCTCTATGTCGCCAACGGCATCACTTTGGTGCGGGGCATGCAGGGCGACGAGCACCACCTGCCCTTGCGTGACCAGATCGAAAAGGGCGAGGTGCTGGGGCCCCGATTGCTGGTCAGCGCTCCGCCCATGTCCGGGCGCGGCCCTACCGAGCCGGATCAGGCCCGTCAAATGGTGCGCGACTACAAGCAGGCCGGATTCGATCACCTCAAGGTCCATGAAGGGCTCGCCCCCGAGGTCTACGACGCCATCGCTGAGACGGCCCGCCAGGAGGGCATCCCCTTCGCAGGGCACGTTTCCAACCTGGTGGGCCTTTACCATGCCTTGAAGGCGGGCCAGCACACCATCGATCACCTCGACAATTGCGTCGAGGCACTGGTGCCGGATCGCCAACGGGTTCGCCGGGCAGGGCTGTTCAATGTCGGCGACCTCATCGCCCAGGTCGATGAATCGAAGATTCCCGGCTTGGTGAAAGCCTTCCGCGAGTCGGGGGCCGGTGTCGTCCCCACCATGGTCTTGTGGGAGACCTTCTTGGGCGGGGCCAAGGGTTCGGACTTGCGCAAAAAGACCAGCGAAGTTCGTTACATGCCCAAACGGGCTGTGGATCAGTGGGAGAGTGCTGTCGATCGCCGTCCCCCGGTGGATGCCCAGGCAGGAGCGAAAGTGATCCAGCTGCGCCGCAAGCTGCTCAAGGCATTGCACGACGGCGGAGTCCCCGTGCTGCTGGGAACCGATTCGCCCCAGCTTTTCAGCGTACCGGGCTTTTCCATTCACCGCGAAATGAAGGTCATGACGGAATCCGGCCTGACTCCCTATCAGGTGCTGGCCAGCGGAACTCGAAAAGTCGCCGAGTTTTATGGTGCCGCCGATGAATATGGGACCGTTGCAGTCGGCCGGCGCGCCGACCTGATCCTGCTCAATGCCAATCCTCTGGAGGACGTGGCTCACGTGGCCGACCGGGCGGGAGTCATGGTGAAAGGTCGCTGGCTGCCCGAAAGCGAGATTCAGCAGAGGCTGGAAGAATCGGTGCCGTAGGGGGAGATTCACGCAGTGGCGCGAAACCGCGGAGAGGCAGAGGAGAAGAATCAGAAAGCTGGTTGATACCTTGCCTTGATTGCCCATGATTGAGATATCTC
>JANQFM010000800.1 GCA_028277865.1 Acidobacteriota bacterium | reverse complement strand
GAGCTTTTCCTGCAGCTCTCCCACGGCATAGGGCTTGGCCAGGTAATCCTGGCCTCCAGCCTTGAGGACGTCTTCGGCCTTGCCCTCCATGGCATCGGCGGTGATGGCCAGCAGGGGAGTCTCCTTCAATTGAGGGTGGCTGCGGATGTGGCGGATCACGTCGAATCCGCCTCCCATGGGGATCATCATATCGACGATGATCATCTTGGGACCGAATCGGGCCAACTCGTCCAGGAAAGGCTGGCTGTAGGAAAAGGAGCGCACCTCATAGCGCAGGCTTTGCAGGATGAACTTGATGGAGTAGATGTCGTCGGCCACTTCTTCCACCACCGCCAGGGGCGGCCCGTCGATTTGGGTCTTTTTGCGGCGTCTCATGATTGATCCAGTTTCTCCTTGAGGATTCGGTTGACCAGTTGCGGGTTGGCTTGGCCCCGGGTTTGGCGCATCACCTGACCGACAAAAAAGCCCAAAAGACCCGTTTTTCCATTCCGGTAAGCCTCGACCTTGGCAATTTCGGCAGACAGGATCGTGTCGATCATCTCCTCCAAAGCAGCGGAATCGCTGATCTGGCGCAATCCTTCTTGTTCGACAATGGCTTCGGCGTCCTTGCCTTCCCGGTACATCTTCTCAAGGACACCCTTGGCGATTTTACCGCTGATGGAATGATTGTCCACCATCCGGATCAACTGGGAAAGATCCTGAGGCGGGATCGGGCACTGGTCGATCTCGCGCCGATCCGCCTTGAGCAGCCGGGTCAGTTCCCCCATCATCCAATTGTAGGCAGCGCGTGGTTTAGCTCCTTGCCGGACCACTGTCTCGAAGTAATCGGCAAAGGCCCGGCTTTGGACCAGCAGCAGCGCCTCCTCGCCCTCCAATCCATGCTCTTGGCAGAGCCGCCGACGCCTGGACTCCGGGAGTTCGGGAATGCCGGACTGCAGTTCTTGAAGAGCTTGTTGTGAAATCAGCACGGGCAGCAGGTCGGGATCGGGAAAATAGCGATAGTCCTGGGCCTCTTCCTTGCTGCGCATCAGGACCGTGCGGCCATTTTCCTCGTCCCAGAGCCGGGTCTGCTGCTCCAATACCCCCCCGCTGCGCAGCACTTCGATCTGGCGCTGCGCCTCGTAGTCGAGCGCCTTTTGCAGGAAACGAAAGGAATTCAGGTTCTTGATCTCCAACTTGGTGCCCAGCCGCTTCTCTCCTCGCAGCCTGACCGAGACATTGGCATCGCAGCGCAGGCTGCCTTCCTCCATATTGCCGTCGCATATGCCCAGATACATCAATGTACGCCGCAGGTGCTCCAGATAGTCGTGAGCTTCTTGAGAGGAGCGAAAGTCGGGCTCGGAGACGATTTCGATGAGGGGGACTCCGGTGCGGTTGAGGTTGACGTACGACCCGCCAGCAGGGGAATGAATCGACTTGCCCGCATCGTCCTCCAGGTGAATGCGGTGGATGCGGAAGGTCTTGTGAACCCGGTCGACGATCTGCCCCGATGAATCGCGCTTCCCCGTCCAGACTTCAACCTGGCCGCTGCCGGCCAGAGGCAGATCGTACTGAGAGATCTGGTAGCCCTTGGGCAGGTCGGGATAAAAATAGTTCTTGCGGGCAAAGAGCGATCGGCTGCTCACCCGGCATCCCAAGGCCAACGCGGCCCGGGCGGCCATCGCCACCGCTTGGCGATTGAGCACCGGAAGCGCTCCCGGCATCCCCAGGCAGACCGGGCAGGTGTTGGTATTGGGAGGATCCCCGAAGGATGTGCTGCAGGCGCAGAAAATCTTGCTGCGCGTCCGCAACTGCGCATGCACCTCCAATCCGATCACAGCTTCGTAATTCATGAGTCCAAAGTCCAAGGTCCAAAGTCCAAGGACCGGGATCCAAGGTCCAAAGTTAGGGCGACGGCTGGATGTTAGCCGGCCTTGGGCCTGGAGGGCGGTATTTGTTTCCCCGTTTACTGGATTCGGCGAGGTAGCGCATGAGGCCAGCAATGAGGCGTGTTGCTTCGAGTGCCAGTTTCTTCAGTTCGTGAAACTCCTCCCAAGTCAAGTGCCCGGCATCGGAGGCTGCATATAGCTGTGACCGCACCTCTCCTGCTGAACCCTTGGCCATGGCGAGAAACTGCTTGAATTCCTGGTCTCCCCCACGTTCAAAGCCTTCTGCGATGTTCGACATCACAGAGACTGCCGCACGACGGATCTGATTTCGGAGGCCGAAATCTCCTGAAAATGTTCCTACAGAGGTTATTCGGTAGACAGCCTGCACCAGTTCTCTGGCCTTCTTCCAAGCCCTCAACTCCTCAAACCGACTCACCCGTCCCATCTACCTTCTCTCTCCCCTCCACGACCTTGGACGTTGGACCTTGGACTTTGGACGTCTCCCATACTAGCGTTCTTTGCAGCTTGGCGCGAATTCTTTCAGCGAAGTGACGAACTGCTGGAATGCCCGTTCATTTTCGCCGGGGTGGCTCAGCCAGTGGACATCTTTTTCCCGTCGAAACCAGGTCATCTGGCGCTTGGCGTAACGTCGCGAATCCTGCTGGGTTTGCTGCAAGGCCTCTTGCCGGCTCATTTCTCCCCGCAGGTAGCTGGCCACCGGGCGGTATCCCAAGGCCTCGAAGCCTTTCGATTCAGGGCCGAATCCAGATTGCAGCAGAGATCGGACTTCCTCGGCGAAGCCGCTCTCGAACATCGCCTCCACGCGGCGGTTGATCCGTTGGTAGAGTTCTTGCCGAGGGAGGTCGATTCCCACTTTGAGCACCTCGAAGCCTGCAAGTGGCGTCCTCTTTTCCTTAACCCGGCTGAAGGGCGCACCCGAAATCAAGCAGACTTCGATGGCCCGGATGAGGCGAATCCGGTCGGCGGGCTGGATGGTCTTGGCGGATTCAGGGTCGATGCGGTTCAGCAAGCGGTGCAAATGCCCTTTTCCAAATCGTTCTTCGCTGCGCCTCAGGCGCCCTCGCAATTCGGGGTGGGCTGAGGGACCCTCGAAGACGCCCTCCAAAAGCGCCCGCAGGTAAAGCCCCGTGCCTCCAACCGCAATAGGGATCTGATTCCGTTGAGCAATCTCCCGGCAAATGCGGCGCGCATCCTCCATGTAACGCCCCGCACTGTAGAACTCGTCAGGATCGAGGATGTCAAAAAGATGGTGGCGCACTGCGAGGCGTTCGGCCGGCGACGGTTTGGCCGTGCCGATCGACAGCCCCCGGTACATCTGCATCGAATCGCAATTGACGATCTCTCCGCCCATCGTTCGGGCAGCCTTCACTGCCAGCGCACTCTTGCCGGACGCGGTCGGCCCCACAATAGCGACCAGTCGGGACATGGGTAGGCAGTATAACGAGTTGTCAGTTGTCAGTTGTCAGTCCAGAGCCGGAGACCGAACACCGGAGACCGGAGACCGGAGACCGGAAACCGGCAGAAAAGAGCCTTTCCGAGCTGACAACTGACAACTGACAACTGCTCTCCCCGTCATTTTCTTGACAGGTAATGCCAAAAATCATCGTCAATTCTAAGTCACAAATGAGCAGGCCTGAGCCGCTTTTACTGACGAAACTCTTTGTTTATCCATGTTCAGCAAAGTGGCACGCGAGGTGCATACGGCCAGCCCGCCTCAGTGTTTGAGGCTGCTTAAAACGAGTCGTTCGCTCTTTATTTTTGAAATCTCAAGGAGCTTGAAGCATGAACAATGCAGTCTTGCGGATAATTCAACCAGTTCTCCCTAGGCGACCCGGCAATGCGGTCGCCTGGTGCTTGGTGCTGCTGATCTGTGGTTGGACCCCTGGTGCACTCGCTCAACAGCCGGCCGACGGTTCCACCGGAACAGTTCGAAAGGAAAGAGAGCGGCTCAAGAAGGAGCTTCAGCTCGAAAGGCAAAGGATTCAAGGGCATCTCCCGGAGTCAGCAGAAGCTTCCATGCCCGTCAAAGAGAGCAAAGAGGGCTCAGAATCAACCGCCGCAACCCTCCATGAGGAAATCGAAATGCTACGCTCGATGCTGGAGCGCAGCCTTGAGTTGTTCGAGCGCCTGGAAGCCCGCGTCGACTCGCTCGAAAGCGGGTCCGCTCCGCAGCAGACACCAGCCCAGGAGCAATCCGATCGGCTGGACGAACTGGAGGAGCAGGTCGCCGACATTGAGGATCGTGTCGGTTCACGGGCCATCGCCAAGGCCTTCGATGCCGAGAGCCTGGACATTGGCGGCTTTCTGACCCAGTCCTTTTCAACCGCCATCGGAGACGATTCCTCTGAAGCCAGCTTTAACCAGACCCAATTCGAATTGCTGCTTCGCTCCCAGATCAACAAGAACTGGTCGTTCTTTGCCGCCCTGGGCTTCTTGCGCGAAGCCGACCTGGACTTCAGCGACCCCAACAACCCCAACTTTCGAAACTTCGCCAACCGGGTGCCCCAAATCTTGGCCTGGGCCAACTATCGCCACTCGGACGCATTCCAGCTCCAGTTCGGACGCTTCGTCAACCCCAAGGGAATCATCAACATCGAACACTTTCCGCCCGTCCTGCTCGAAACCAACCAACCGCAGTTCCTGAGGCCTTTTTCGGGTGCCTCCCTGTTTCCGAATTTCGTGAGCGGATTCCAGATCCACGGTAAGGCATTCGTCGGTTCGACAGGCGCCAATTCCCTGGATTACAACATCTATACAGGCGCCTTCAACGGCGGCGATGCGGACGACTTCGTGGCCGGGGGCCGACTTGCGTTCACAGATTCCTCCAGCGGCATGTCGGTGGGAGTCAACTACGAGTACGGAAGGAGAGAGGCGGCACTGAGCGCCCCCGGCCATTTCAGCATCGTGGGCCCGCGCAGCCTGACCACCAATACCTACAATGTGGTCGGTGCCGACTTGCTCATCGACAAAGGTCGGCTGTTGTGGAAGAACGAGGCATATTTCAGTTTTGAAAACGGCCAGGACGACCGAGTGGCCGCCTACACTCAACCGGGATTTCGGCTCAACGATCAGTGGATCGCCTTTTACCGCTTCGACTATTTCGATCCGGGCCAGGGGCTGACCGACAGTGTCGAACATGTGGTCGGCTTGAACTACCTCCCCACACCGACCATCCGCATTCGCGGCGCCTATTTCTTCAAGAACTTCGAGAACCCCAGGACAGACTCCAGCATTGTCCAGCTCTCGGCAACCTTTAGCTTCTAGTTCGACAGGAGGACTGACATGATGAAGATGATCCATCGATCTGTGATGCTGGGAATGGTTTTAGCATGCGTCTTCCTTTCGACTGGGCTGCAGGCAGCCGAATATGCCGTTGTCATCCACGCATCCAATTCCTACTCCGACAGCCCCGACACGATGAAGCAGGTAGTCAAGCAACTCTATCTCAAGCAGCGTTCCGAGTGGCCCAACAACATTGCCGTGAAGCCCTTTGGACGCCCTGCCGATGATGTGGCCCACCAAGCCTTTCTCAGGCAAGTACTTCAGATGTCGGAGGTTGAGTTGGCCAGCCACTGGATTTCAGTCAAACAGAAGACAGGTCAGGCAGCGCCTCGAGAGATCGGACGCGACTCGCTGCTGCTCAAGTTGATTGCCAAGTATGAAGGCGCCCTGGCTGTCGTTGCCATGGAAGCGGCCCAATCGGACAATATTCGCATTCTCTTCACTTTCGACGATTGAGGACGCCTGCCGAAAGCAAAGCAAGGGGGGACTATGTCCGAATCTGGCTGGATGACACAGATCACGAAGTTGCAGGTGAGAACCCGAATCGCACTTTCATTCGGGGTAATCGCCGTTCTTCTCGGCGCAATGGCTTTGATTCCACTTCTGTTCGTAAACAACTTGGCAAGCATTTCCGAGCAGGCGATCAACACCCAAGCGCCGATGGTGCGGCTGGGAGTCGAGCTCAAAAACGGCCTCAATGCATCGATTGCCAACCTTCGAGGCTATATGCTTTTGGGCACAGACGAACTGAGGCAGGCCCGGCAAAATGATTGGAGCGAGGACATCGATCCGACTCTGAATGCCATGGCCCAATTACAGAACCAAGACAGCCAATCCGAAGCAATGGAATCCGGCATCGAAGAGCAGGAGGCCTCGGATCCAGCCGAGTCATCCGAGCGAACCGAGCCGGACCAGCTGACCAGCCTTAAGGAGCTCCTTTCGGAGCTTCAAAACCTGCAGGCGGACATTGAATCGGTTGCTCATGAGATCGACAACCTGCCGGCCTCCTCTCTGCTTGAAGACGAGGCTGTCCCCCAAGCCTTTGTCATGGAACGGGAGATCGGGGCCATGATCGAGGAGGAACTTAAGATTCCCCCCACACCTGCCCGTCGATCCTTGTTGGGGATCATGTCCAGCGTGCGGGGCAGCCTGGCCTCGGGGCTGGCGTCCTTGCGGGCCTACTTGCTCTCCGGACGGGACAAGTTCAAGCAGCAATACGAAGATCAGTGGCAGACGAATTCCGCCAGCTTCGCCCGCCTTCAGCGTCAGCGATCTCTTTTGACTCGCCGCCAATCTCAGGCTCTGCAGCGTTTTTCGCAGGCTCGAGCCAATTTTGAACCTCTTCCTGACGAAATGTTCGAGATCCGCGGCGGAGATGAGTGGAATCTGGCCAACAGCATGCTGGCCGATGAGATGGCGCCCCTTGTGCAGAAGATCTTCACTTTGTTGGATGAATTTGCGGGTGAGCATCGACAGGCCATGCAGCAGGGAGCACAGCAGGTGAAGGAATCCATCTCGACTCTGCAGGCGGTTCTGGTTGCATTCCTGCTGGTGGGCCTTTGCGTCACCGGCGCGGTGGGGTTTTTTTCCATCCGCTCCATCCGTTCCTCTGTTACCAGAGCCGTTCAAATTGCCGGCCAGATTGCCCGCGGCGACCTGATGCAGCGCGAAAATTCCTCGAGCCACGACGAACTGAGCGGCGCTTTCGAACAGGTGCGCAGCACCGTGGAATCGATCACCGGCCAGACATCCCGGCTGGTCGAGGCTGTTCGCGAGGGCGATCTTTCAGTACGGGGCCAGGCAGATGAGTTTGAAGGCACCTGGCGCCAACTTGTCGACGGGATCAACCATTTGGTGGAAGCTTTCGTGCAACCCATCCAAATGTCCTCTCATTACATTGACCGCATCAGCCAAGGAGACATCCCGCCCCTGATCGAAGAGGAATTCAAAGGGGACTTCGACCAGACCAAGCGAAGCCTCAACAGCTGCATCGAGACCATGACCGGCTTGCTGCAGGAAACCAGCCGGCTGGTGCAGGCGGTGGAACGGGGACAACTGCAGGCACGGGGCGAGGCCCGGCAATTTGAAGGAGGCTGGGGAAAGCTGATCGCGGGCATCAACGAACTGATCGATGCCTTCGTAGGACCCATCTCCGTGACCTCGGACTACGTCAACCGCATCAGCAAGGGTGAGATTCCCGAACCGATCGATCGGGAGTACCAAGGAGACTTCAACACCATCAAGGACAGCCTGAACACCTGCATCGACGTCATGAAAAACCTTTTGGCCGAGACCCGCAAGCTCTCGCAGGCTGCTCAGGGCGGAAAGCTGGGCCTGCGCGGTCGGGAGGGCCGCTTTCAAGGGGATTGGCAACGCCTGGTGCAGGGCTTCAACAAGACCCTGGACTCCATCGTCGAACCCATCAACGAAGCGACTCAGGTTCTCGAAGCGCTGGCTGAGCGCGACCTGACCGTTCGGATTGAGGGCGATTACCAGGGCGACCATGGACGGATCAAGGACGCATTGAACTCGGCAATGGTCAACCTGGAGCAATCCTTCCGTCAGGTGTCCGCAGCCGCCAAGCAAGTGCTGGGCGCTTCTGAGGAGGTCAGCTCCGGAAGCCATCAGCTCAGCGCCGGAACCTCTCAGCAGGCCAGCAGCCTGCAGCAGGTGGCCGGAGGGCTTCAAGAGATCGCCGCCATGACACGCGACAACGCCGAACGGGCCCGCGAGGCCAGATCATTGACGGAGGAAGCCCGTCAGGAAGCCGGCGCCGGTTTGGAGGGGATGCAGGAGCTTTCCGAGGCGATTGTGCAGATCAAGGAATCGTCCGATGACACGGGCAGGATCGTTCAGACCATCGACGAGATCGCCTTCCAGACCAATTTGTTGGCCCTCAATGCCGCCATTGAAGCGGCCCGGGCCGGAGACGCCGGCAAGGGCTTTGCCGTGGTGGCTGACGAAGTGCGCCGACTGGCACTGCGCAGCGCAGAAGCGGCCCGCGACACGGCCAAGAAAATCGAACAGGCAGTGCAAAGCTCCGAGGCCGGTGTGACGCTCAATCAGAAGGCTCTGGAGCAGCTCACGGCGATCGACGCCAAAGTCAACAAGGCGGCCGCCATGATGGTCGACATCAGCCAGGCCTCACAACAGCAGACACGGGGAATCGAACAGATCACCCAAGCCATGGAACAGGTCAACCGGGTGACCCAAGACACGGCCGCCAATGCCCAGCAGTCGGCCTCCACAGCCCAGGAGCTGACCAGCCAATCGGGGCAGCTGCAGCAAATGGTCGAGTCCTTTCAAATCGATACCCCTCGGCTGGAGGGCAGGGATCCCGCTTCGGAGGGCCGTCAGCTACCCTCTGCCAGTTCATAGATCCAACAGCCTGCCCGCTGTACCGCCAGGCCCTCACTGGCCAGGCTCTTGCACTGCATTGCCAGGCTTCCCGGCTGCTGGCTTGTCCTCGAGTTTGTCGATTCGGGTGTCGTCGCCACTTCCCTCTTTGGTCCGGAACAGGTTGTTGAACAACTCGTGAAGCTTGTCGGTGGCCTGCTTTGAGAACATCCCAGCCAACCCTGCTACGGCGGCAACGCCATATACACTGACGTCCGTAGACGGGGTACCGGACGACAGCAGCCCCCCTCGAATGACAAAATAGAGGATCAAGGCCAGGGTCATTCCTTTAAAGGGCTTGAGCAGGTACCACCACATCCAGCTCGCCACCAGCCGACGGTTGCCGACGTAAGAAACGAACGAAGTGGCGCCGTGGACATAGCTGCCCAGTGCACCGACCACACCCACAAGCAGGAGCAGCCGAATCTCATCAGGCAGGGGAGAAAAGAGATTGACCCCGAACAACGACACCCCCTGTTCCCAGCTCTGGTTGCCCGGTCCAGCAGAAACCGGCCAGAGCGCAAAAACAAGCAAAGCAAGGATAATAACCATAACCAGATAGTAAATGCCCATCCAGTTCAACCAGCGCGGCTGGACAAACGGAGCGTCGTGCGCGGCTGCTTCTTGTGACTCTTGGGTTTGCTTAATGTATTGATTCTCTTGATCTTCAGGCATAATTAAACCTCCCTTTGAATTCTGATCGATTAATATCAACCTAGTTTGAGTTTAGGCCTGGCTCAGGCCCAGTGCAAGAAACGGAAGAGTGAAGGAGTCCCCCTGCAGTTCCTGGGACTTCGCTCAAAGCGGTCTGGAGAGTGTGCGTAGAACTCCTGGGGGCGTCGACAGGAGCGCCCGCATCTTGCGGGCCTCTGCTGTTTAGGGATCCCGGTCCGGGCAAGTGAGTAGACCCGCCGGACTCCAGAGACCCGCAACTCTAACGCTTACTGAGTCTTCCCTTCCCCCTCCCCTGCGTCTTCGCGCATCTGCGTGAGATCTCCTGGTCAGTACCGCCGCAACAGCTGCACGCCAGGATAGTAGTGTTGCAGGATCTGTTCATAACCTGACCCGATCCGCGCCATCTCGGCGGCACCGTGCTGGCAAAGCCCCACTCCGTGTCCCCAGCCGCGCCCTCGCACCCGGATCGATTCGATCCACCCGGACTTGTCCAGGAGAGGTTCTAGATTGAGGATCCAGTTGCTGCGCAACCCTAATGCGTAGCGCAGGCGGATCCCCTGCAGAGTCAACCTGCCGACAGATCCCTCGAACGTCATCTCCACCAAACGTCCCGTGGCGTCGCGTCGTCCTGCAACCAGTCGGCGCAGGCGCCCCACATCGGCGTACTGATCCAGCTGTTGCTGAACATCCTGCAGCCGTATGATCTCCTCCCATTCCCGGAAAGGGCTGGAATGATCCCGGCAGCGGACCCCTCCTCGCAGGTATGGCACCGGGGTAGCCAGAAAGATCTCTCCGTAATGGGCCGTCGTTCCTCCGCAGGTGGAGGAGTACATGGCCAGGATCGGCTTTCCTTCATATGCGGCGATGCGGCCTCGGGTTTGCTCGATTGCCTGATTGCTCAGACGATGCTCCAATTGCAGACCTGGATAGACCTGCGAGCGTTCATCGTCGTAAAGATCGAACCCCAAGACCGCTTGGCGTCCCAAATTGGAAATCGTATAGGTCCTGGCGGCCACGGCTTGGGCCTTGAGGGCTTCGAGCCGAGGAAAGGCGTTCGGTCCCATCTCTCCGGGGACGACACCCTTCAGGTAATCTTCTAGAGTCAACTCATTGACCGCCACCGATGAACCGAGCGGGTTGATGAACACCTCGATGGCACCTCTGTAGGGCCGCGAGTTGAAGCGCAGCATTCGGGAAGGCCCGGGCTCCAGCCGAAATCCCGTGGCTGCAACCGCCTCAGCTGGCGGGTCGAGCGGCTGCATTTCG
>JANQFM010000785.1 GCA_028277865.1 Acidobacteriota bacterium | reverse complement strand
CCGTACGGGAGACCGGGTCCGATGGAGGGCGGACGGCGAGATCGACTTCCTGGGGCGCATCGACCAGCAGATCAAGATCCGGGGATTCCGCATCGAATTGGGCGAAATCGAAGCCGTTCTCAGCAGCCACGCCTCAATCCAGGCTTGCGCGGTAGTGGCTCGCGAGAGCCGTCCTGGAGAGCGCTATCTGGTGGCTTACGCCGCTGACCCGGACGGGCTGACCTCCGCGGCTGAGCTGGACGCCTTTTTGGCAGAGCAACTGCCCGAATTCATGCTTCCGGCCTCTTACATGCTGCTTAAATCGCTTCCGCTGACGGCCAACGGCAAGGTGGACCGCAACGCTCTTCCCGATTTGTCGGAGCAGGAGACGGCAGTCGGCTACCAGGCGCCGGTCACTCCCACCCAGGAACTGACGGCAGCCGTTTTTGCCAGCGTTCTGGAAGTGGATCGGGTCGGCATCCGGGATGGATTTTCGACCGGGGAGGGCACTCGCTGCTGGCCACCCAGGTGGTCTCGCGCCTGGGCAAGGCATTCGGGATCGACCTGGCAGTGCGCAGCCTTTTCGAATCGCCTACCGTCGAGCAATTGGCCCGCAACATCGACGAGCAGCTACGCCAACAGCGAGGCCAGGCGCCTCCACTGCGCCGACGGACCCGAGGCGATGCCCTTCCGCTTTCCTTCGCCCAACAGCGGTTGTGGTTCATCAGCCGCCTGGAAGACTCTTTGGCGGCCTACAATACACCTTCGGCCGCCCGCCTGAGGGGTCCGCTGGACGTGGTTGCCTTACAGGGAGCTCTGACGGAAATCGTCCGCCGCCACGAGGTCTTGCGCACCACCTATCCGCTGCGAGGCGGACAGCCCGTCCAGAACATCCAACCCCCAGCCCCTTTCGCTTTGCCTTTGCTGGACCTGTCGGGACTGGATGAAGAACTCCGCTTGACCGAAGCGGAACAACTGGCAGGCCGAGAGGCGCAGCAGCCCTTTTTCCTGCAAAAAGACCGCATGCTGCGCGCCAGCCTGCTGCGCCTGGCCAAAGACGATCACGGACTGCTCCTGACGCTGCACCATATCGTGTCGGACGCCTGGTCGATGGGGGTGCTGACGAGGGAGTTGACGCTTCTCTACGGGCAGAGGAGTCGGGAGTCAGGAGTCAGGAGTCAGGAAGATCCGGATTCCGCCAACTGCCAACTGCCAACTGCCAACTGCCAACTATCCCCTCTGCCGATCCAGTACGCCGACTTTGCTGCTTGGCAGAGGGAGTGGCTGCGGGGCGAGGTGCTGGAGGTGCAGTTGGACTACTGGCGGGGGCAGCTGGCCGGGCTGCCGCAGTTGGAATTGCCGGTCGACCGACCTCGTCCTCCGCGCCGCAGCTACCGGGGCGGCCAGACGGGGTTCTTCCTCAATCCGGAGGGCATGAAGAGGCTGCGCCGGTTGGCCCGCCAAGCTGAAGCGACTCCTTTTATGGCCGTGCTGACCGTCTTTGCGGTGTTGCTGCACCGCTACCGGGGACAGACCGACCTGGTCATCGGAGC
>JANQFM010000769.1 GCA_028277865.1 Acidobacteriota bacterium | reverse complement strand
ATGAAGGTCCGTTCAGGAAATGCTTCCAGAATGGGGCGGATGGCAGCAGGCTTGGTTTCGGTTCCCGGCTTGAAGAGGTCGAAGAAGCTGGAATCCCAGGCGCGGAAGTCCTTGAGGTGAAAGCTGCCCGCAGGAAAGCCTGCTTCAGCCATGAAGCTATAAAGCTCCGGGTAGAGCTGCCAGGGGCTGGAGGAGACGTAGTGAAAGGAGGCGCCTTGGTCCGCCCATCGGGCGTACAGCGCCGCCATCCCGTCCACAGCCCGAAATTGACGCAGGAAAGTATTGGTAATCAGCTCGATGCGGTCCAGGACGTTGGTCTCTTTGATGGTGTCGTCAATATCCGAAATGACCGACAGGCCCTGCGGCTGGGGGAAGAAGACGCGGCTTTGGAAAACACGTCCGTCCAAGGCCGGCGCTGCCTCGATCGGGGCAGACTGGACGCCGGACTGATCACCCGACTTGGGCAAGGCTTGCCACTGCTGGCCGCTGAGCCGGATCTCCCCCTTGAAGTGTCCGTTTTCCTCCGAGCCGGAAAGCAGGTGGCGCTGCCCGCCGATGCGCACTTCCAGGCGCTTTCCCCGTTCGTTGTCTGCCAGAAAGAGGGAAGCGCGCCGCTGGAAGATCTCTCCCTGCAACTCGCTCAGCGGGACCGACCCGTCAATGACCTGGGTGAGGAATTGGTACCGCATTGAAGCTCCTCGCCGGGGTTCGAAGATCCAGCCATGCACCGAAATGGCCCAACTCCCGTCCGAGGCGTCTTGAGCGGCATAGGTGGGAAAGAGGACCACCTCTTCGTCATCCCGAATGCGGTCAGCTGCCCCGCATGCGATCAGCACGGCCGGTAAGAGTTTCGCGCCAAGACGCATAGGCGCAAAGACAAGCACAAATCCTGACCAGAGGGCATTCTTGGCGTTTTGGCGTCTTTGGGCGAAATCCCTCACTTCGTCTCCTTCAAGGCATCCAGGGCCCGTTGCCGTGCCTGGGCGTGATCGACGATGGGAGTCGGATAGGTGGTGCCCAGTTTTACCCCGGCAGCTTCCAAAACGCCTGCAGGCGCCTCCCAAGGCTGGTGCAGGTACTTGTCGGGCAACCTGGCGATTTCAGGAACCCAACGCCGCACATAGGCGCCCTCGGGATCATAGCGCCGCCCCTGGGCGACGGGGTTGAAGATGCGGAAGTAGGGAGCGGCGTCGGCGCCGCAGCCCGCCGTCCACTGCCATCCCAAGGTGTTGTTGGCCAAGTCGGCGTCGACCAGGGTGTCCCAGAACCAGCGGGCGCCTTCGATCCAGTGGATGAGCAGGTGCTTGACCAAGAAGGAGGCTGTGATCATGCGTGTCCGGTTGTGCATCCAGCCAGTAGCCCACAACTCGCGCATGCCGGCGTCCACCATGGGGTATCCGGTGCGCCCCTTTTGCCAGGCTTTCAGGCCGTCGGGATCCGAGGTCCAGGGGAATTTTTCGAATTTCTCCCGCAATGGCCGCTCGGGTGTTCGAGGGAAGTGAAAGAGCAAATGGAAGGCGAACTCCCTCCAAAAAAGCTGACGTAAGTAGGCCTCGGCGGCGGACGACATGCGCAGGCGCCCGTCCGAATCCGAAGGCAGGCGACCCAGGGATCCCTCCCGTTCCTGGACGGCCTGCCACACCTGACGGGGGCTGATTTCCCCGAAGTGCAGATACGGAGAAAGGCGCGAGACGCCCCTCAGCCCAGGACGGTCCCGGTCGTCCGGATAGCTGTCCAGGCTCTCTTCGAGGAAACGCTTCAGCTGTTGCTCGGCGCCTTTGCAGCCTGGGTTCCAGGCCCGTCGCAACCCAGGCGCCCAGTCGAATTCCGGTTCCAGCTGCAGATCCTGAAGCTGCAGCGAATTGGGCCACTTGACAGGCGGCGGCAGATCCCGGGGCGGCGGCAGCGGCTGTGGCGAGCCCAGATTGCGGCAATGCTTCCAAAAGGGGGTGAAGACCTGAAAGGGATTGCCCTGGCTGTTCTTGATGCGGAGAGGCTCGAAGAGCAGGCTGCCGTTGAAGCTTCTTGCTTCGATCCCCTCCTCGCGCAGGGCAGACTTGATTCGGGAGTCCCTTTTTACCGCTTGCGGCTCGTATCGGCGGCTCCAGAAGACCGCCTTGGCGCCGCTTTGCCGAACCAGTTGGCGCAACTGCTCCAGGCTGGATCCCCGACGAATGTTCAGTCGGCTTCCCAAGAGCCTGAGCGAGTCCTGCAGGCAATCCAGCGATTGGTGCAGCCACCAGCGGCTGGCGCTCCCTGCGGTCCAATCGCCCTCTTCCTGAGGTGCATAAAGGAAGACGGGGATGACGGGCCCGCCCCGGTTAAGGGCCGCATTTAAGGCGGGATGGTCGCTCAGGCGCAAATCCTGGCGCAGCCAGAGGATGGTAGCTGCTCTCGATTCGCTCATGCCGTTCTCGCCTTCAACGTAGAGCCCTCAATCCACGGCCAGGCAGGCTCCTCACTTCAGAAATGTCCCCTCTTCGAGTTCCTGAAAGGCTTGGCGGAGCTGTTGCTGGGTGTTCATCACGATGGGGCCGTACCAGGCCACGGGCTCCTTGAGGGGCTTGCCGGAGACGAGCAAGAAGCGGACTCCTTGGTCGCCAGCCTGCACCGAGACCTCTTCGCCGCGATCGAACAGGACCAGTGAACGGTTGGCCGCCTCTTCTGGGGGCGCCGTATCCGACCAGCCGACCCCTTCGGTCGGCACCGCCAGAGGACCTGATGCGTTGCAGAACTTCCCGGTCCCCTCGAAGACGTAGGCAAAGGCATGGCGAGTCGTTTCAACCGGCAGGGTCTTGCGCTTGCCCGGCGGCACACTCACATCGATGTAGATCGGATCGGCCGCGATGCCGTCCACGGGGCCGGTCTTGCCCCAAAAAGTCCCGCACACGATCCGGGCTTGGGTGCCGTCGTCATCGGTGATTTCGGGGATGTCAGCCGACCGGACCTCCTGATAGCGCGGCGGGGTCATCTTGAGCGCCGAAGGCAGGTTGGCCCACAACTGGAAGCCGTGCATCCTGCCCGACGGTTCGCCCTTGGGCATCTCCTGGTGGATGATCCCCCTTCCGGCCGTCATCCATTGGATGTCGCCGGTGCGGATGGTGCCTCGGTTCCCCATGCTGTCGCCATGCTCCACTGTCCCTGCAAGGACATAGGTGATGGTCTCGATTCCCCGGTGAGGGTGCCAGGGAAATCCTGCCAGGTAGTCCTCCGCCACTTCATTGCGGAAGTCGTCGAAGAGAAGGAAGGGATCGAAGTCGGATGTGTTGCCGAACCCGAAGGCGCGGTGCAGGTGGACACCCGCCCCTTCGCGGGTCGGCTTGGCTCGGACGAGCCGCTTTACGGGTCGAATGGACATGTTGCCTCCAGTAATGATCAGATTAGTTCTTATGACCGCCTTGTACAACTCCTGCCTGGCGGCGGTACTTGCTTGACCTGGGTTCATTCCGATCTTATGAGGAACAAAGTTCGTTGGCCGAGTTGTCGACGGATTTTGAAAATCTCGGCCTTCTGCCCGACTGGAGAAGGCGGCAGTCAACCGGGTCCGCCGGGAGCTTTCCCTGGCGCGGGCCGCTGAATGAAGAAGGACAATAATGAGCAATCCAAGCCTGAATTATAAAGACTCCCTGCCAGTGCTTCCCCTCAAAAACTCGGTGGTATTTCCCTACTTGGTGGTCCCCCTCTCGGCCGGGCGCCCTCTCTCGGTGGCGGCGGTGGAAGCAGCTTTGAAAGTCGAGGGCAAGGAGATCATCGTGGTCGCCCAGCGCGATCCTTCCGTCGAAAACCCGTCCGCCGACGATCTCTACCGAGTGGGGACCCGATCAGTCGTCCGAAAAGTGGCCCGTTCCGATTCGGGCCACATTGAAGTGCTGGTGCAGGGCGTGGATCGGGTCCACCTGGACGAAATCGACGCTAGCTGCAGCTACCTGCGTGCCGTTGGCAGGGGTGTCGAATTCGCCCAGGAGGATACAACTGAAATCGAGGCTCTTTTCCGGGCTGTGCTGGAACTCGCCAACAAGGTGATATCGATGGCACGCCCCAACCTTCAAATGGAAGTCGGACAGCTGCTGGCCGGTACGGACGACAAGGCCCGTCTGAGCTATTTGTTGGGTTCGCTGCTCAGCCTGGAGACCGGCAAGGAGCAGTCGCTGCTGGAAGCTCGTTCGCTGCATGAGCTGTTGAGCCTGCTGCACGACTACCTGCGCTACGAGGCACAGGTGCTGGAGCTGCGCAACAAGATCTCCGATCAGGCTCAAACCGAAATCAACCAGGAGCAGCGCAACTACATCCTGCGCCGTCAGCTGGAGCAGATCCAGCAGGAACTGGGCGAGACCGACTCCGAGAAGGCCGAAGCAAAAATGCTGCGCGAACAATTGGAAGAGGCCGACCTTCCTGAGGAGGTTGCCAAGGAAGCCGAACGCGAACTCAAGCGCCTGGAACGCCTTCCGGCCGCTTCGCCCGAGTACCACACCATCCGCACCTACCTGTCGCTGATCCTGGAACTGCCCTGGAACAAGCTCTCCGAGAGCCGATTCGACCTCAAGCACACCAAAGAGGTATTGGACGAGGATCACTACGACTTGGAGGAGGTCAAGGAGCGCATCCTAGACCAGCTCAGCGTCCACAAGCTCAATCCCGGCGCAAAAGCGCCCATCCTCTGCTTTGCGGGCGGGCCCGGGGTAGGCAAGACCTCTTTGGGCAAGTCGATCGCCCGGGCTCTGGAGCGCCCCTTCGAGCGCATCAGCCTGGGAGGGCTGCACGACGAGGCCGAACTGCGCGGCCACCGACGTACCTACATCGGGGCCATGCCGGGGCGTATCCTGCAGGCCATCCGCAGGGCGGGGACCAAGGATCCGGTCCTGATGCTGGACGAGATCGACAAGCTGGGGCGCGACTTCAGGGGGGACCCGGCGGCCGCCTTGCTGGAGATCCTGGACCCGGCCCAAAATCACACCTTCCACGACAACTACCTGGATCTGCCTTTTGATCTCTCCAAGGTCTTCTTTATCGGCACGGCCAACACCCTGACCACGGTTCCGGCCGCATTGCTGGACCGCCTGGAGGTGATTCGCCTGGAAGGCTACACCGTGGAAGACAAGCGCGAGATTGCCCGGCGCTACCTGATTCCCCGCCAACTTGAGGAAGTGGGCCTCAAGGAGGGCGATTGCACCATCAGCGACGCTGCTTTGGCGCGCATGATCACCCGCTACACGCGCGAGGCAGGTGTCCGCCAGCTGGAGCGCACCATCGGAAAAGCGGCCCGCAAAGTGGCACGGCGCTACGCCGAAGGCAACACCGAGCCGGTCACCATCCAGGCCGAGGATCTGTCTTCCATGCTGGGTTCGGAGCTTTATTTCCTGGAGGAGGCGCGCCGCCACCTGCCCCCCGGTGTGTCGGTCGGGCTGGCCTGGACGGACAGCGGCGGGGACGTACTCTATGTCGAGGCCTCCCTGCTTCCCAAGGGCAAGGGACTCACCCTGACGGGGCAGCTGGGCGATGTCATGCAGGAATCGGCCAAGGCAGCTCAAAGCTACATCTGGTCGCATGCCAAGGATCTGGGAATCGACCCCGGCGTCTTCACCCGCTCCGGCTTGCACGTCCACGTGCCGGCGGGGGCCATTCCCAAGGACGGCCCTTCAGCAGGCATCACCATACTCACCGCTCTGGCCTCGCTTTACAGTGGGGCGCCGGTTCGAAGCGATACTGCCATGACCGGCGAGGTGACCCTCAGCGGACTGGTTCTGCCCATCGGCGGTGTCAAGGAAAAGGTCCTGGCCGCCCAGCGTGCCGGCCTCAAGCGGGTGGTGATGCCCAAGCAAAACCGCAAGGATTTGGAGAAGATCCCCGAATCGGTTCGTGAAATCATGCAGTTTGTCTTCGTCGAGGATGTGGCCCAGTTGCTGCAGGCCACCATTGCGGGCCTGGGTAAATCCAATGGCGGCGAAGTGGTGGCAAAGATCGCGGGCTGATCACGCAGAGGCGCAGAGACGCAGAGGAGGGGGAAGGTTTCAAGGTCCAAGGTCCAAAGTCCAAAGTCCAAAGTCCGCAAGCTTTACAATCTGCCCGACTCCCGACTCCCGACTCCCGACTCCCGACTCCCGACTCCTGACTCCCCTCTCTGCGCCTCTGCGTGAGCCTACTCGGGCAACTGCGATCGTTTGGAGGCTCCCAGCAGCACCGAGTTGAAGAGCAGCTTGAAGGTGGCGTGAGGCTGGGCGCGGAATTGGACTCGGGGCCCGAGCAGGATGACGCGGCCTTTGCCCATGGAAACCTCGGCCACGGCGGCCTGGCCGAACAGGGTCGTCTCGCCCCAGATCCATCCGCTTTGCAGGGGATTGCGGCCCGGATACGTGACCGGCGTGGACACCTTCTCCATGGCTGACGGGAGCACCTCGAAGGTGGGGCTGTGGCGGAAGAAGACCGAACCGGCAGCCGGCATGCCGTAGGCAATGGGATGGGAGGGCTCGAATTCCACCTCCAGCACCGAGCCGGGGCAATAGAATTCGCTGCGGGGGAGGGTTCGGTAGCCGCCTTCGGCCGTCTTTTTCATGAGCACGTTTCGCACCGGCACCCCCAGGTCGCGAATGGCCATCATGGAAGAGCCGCCCAATGTGACCAGCGTGCCGCCCTGTTCGACGAACTTGCGGATTTCCTCCACCCCTTCCTTGCCCATGGCCATCCGCTCTTCGAAACCTTCGGGCAGCGGCCCGGACCTGCCTCGGCGGCGTCCGCCGGAGCGGCGTTCGGTGCCGATGCGGATGTCGCTGGGCAGCACGATGACGTCAAACTTCTCAAACAGGCCGCCCGCCTGGATTTCCTTGCCCCACAGCTTGTGGTGGGGCATGTCGAACGTCTCGAAGATCCAGCGGGTCCAGCCTTCGTCCATGTTGCCTCCATAAACGTCGTACATCCCGATGCGGGGAGGGCTGAGCTGAAGCAGGTCCAGTTGCTGGGAGGGCTTTTGACTCAGGGCGGCGAAGTCAAGGCCGCGCCGGTCGGCCAGCTGCTCGATGTATCCGCGGGTGGCGTCTGTTGCCGGTATCAGGAAAGTGCCGGCCGCATGGTCGGCTTCGTCCAGGCGGACGTTCTTGACCAGCCGGTAGACCTGCTCGCCGTCTTGCAGCAGCCGGGAAACGGCAGCGTAGGCATCGTTGGATGCGGGGCTCAGCAAGTAGGCGTAGGCGCCTGCAGGCGGAATCCGGCCCGGCGAGGGCATCAATTCCTCTTCGATCTTCTCCAAGACCGTGTTCAGAGAGGGATCCAGAGGGACGTCGATGCTGTCGGATTGGACGCCCATCTGGAGGCTGAGGGTCCAGCCGGCAATGTCGTAGGGCGGAACCGGAGGCCCGCCTGGGTATTGCACTTGGTCCGGGTGGGCCTGGGGCGTCATCAGGTCCATCAGGTGGGGGCGGAAAGCCTGATCCGTGCGGATCACGAATGACCCTTCAGCGTATGAGCGGCTGCCCAGCTGCGAATCGGATTTGAGGCGGTGCACTTCGAGCCCGCCGCGGATCAGGACATTTACCAGCCGCCGGACCGTCCCCGGATCGCTCTGGCCCGATGGCAGGACGAAGGCATAGGGCGCCAGGCTGCGTCCCCGCTCGATGCTGCGCCGGCCGGCCAAGTAGATGTTGTGCAGGAATCGCTCGGGGTAGCGCGACGCCACATCCAGCACGGCCCAGGAACCGGTCAGCATGTAGTCGATGGAATCGCTCAGATGCCACATGCGCTCCTGAAGGGGATTGGGGTAGTCGGTGCTGGGTTGCAGGCGTTCGGGGCGGGGAAGGATCTTGCGGGGCGCCGGGTCGGCGATGCCGGTTTCGGTCAGGATTCCGATCTGGTTGTGAAAGTAGGCGGCTGTGCGCAGCCCTCCGTTCCACCAGGTCGAGTAGATCTCGCGCGAGATCACGCCCGGCTTGTTCTCCTCTTCGAAGCGCATTTTCATGGCTGCGCTGACCAGGTTGATTCCCCGCATCACCATGGGGTCGATGTTGAAGTTGAAAGGCCCCCGAAACTCGGGGACGAAGATGGCGGTCCCCCGGGGCGCCTGCTGGTGGTGGTTGTAGACGATCTGCGGAATCCAATCGCGGTACATGTAGCGCGCCATGGCCTGGGTCTCGGCCTGGCTGATCATGATGAAGTCGCGGTTGTTGTCGTGCCCCACGTAATGCTGGTAAAGGTCCGGGATGCGCAGGTTCTGGTGCTCGCGGTACCAGCGTGTCACCAGGTCCATGCCGTCGGGGTTGAGGCAAGGGGTGAAGAGCAGCACAACGTTGTCCAGGATGCGCCGCATCTCTTCGTCGTCGCGCGTGGCCAGTTGATGGCCCAGCTTGAAGGCGTGCTGGGCGTGGGCGATCTCGGTGGCGTGCAGCCCGGTATCCAGCCAGACGACCGCCTTGCCCTCTTTGGCCAGGCTTTCGGCCTCCTCGTCCGAGGCCACCTGTCCCAGCGCAAGCCGCCGGGAGATATCCCGGTAGCGGTCCAGCTTTCGGTGGTTTTCGGGTGAGGTGACAAAAGCCAGAAGCATGGGCCGCCCCAGGGCCGACTTTCCGTACTCGATGACTTTGAAGCGCTCGGAACGCTCGTCCAGCAGGCGAAAATACTCCTGCATCATGGAATAGTCGGCCAGCTTGTAGTCCTGCCCGATTTCGAATCCCGTCACCTGGCTGGGCGGCGGTATGGCGGCGTCAGCGCTCTCTTCCGCAACCCCGCTCCCCTTTGCGGCTGTCGTGCAGAGCCAGGTCGCCAAAAGAAAGGCAAGAACCCGATCAAACCGAAATCGACGTGTTGAATTCATCCGCATCGTCCTCCCGAGCAAACCGCAGGCCGAAATTGGCCTGAGCCTGCATGATAGGGTGATTCCGAGCGGGTTTCAATCAGACAAGGGAGAACGGAACACGGAAGAGGGACCGCCGTGAAGGTGAGGAGCGGGAACGGGGTCGTGAGTCAGATTTGGCTGCGAGGCGCCCGGCGGCGGTCAGGGGTTCCGGGCTCCAGGCTCCGGATCAGAGCCCGGACCCCAAAAACCCGGAACCCGGAACCTGGAACCCGGAACCCAGAACCACTCTGCGATCGGTCTGAGGCGTCGCCCCGCTAGGGCTAGAACTTCACCGAGACCAGCTGTGAAACGCCGGGTTCGGGCATGGTGACGCCGAAGATGGCGTTGGCGATTTCCATGGTGCGCTTGTTGTGGGTGATGATGATGAACTGGGTTTGCGGGGTCATCTCCCGGACCAAGCTGCAAAAGCGCAGGATATTGGCATCGTCCAGAGGGGCGTCCACCTCGTCCAGGATGCAGAATCGGCTGGGGCGGTAATGGAAAAGGGCCATCAGAAGAGCCAGTCCCGTGAGAGCCTTCTCGCCGCCTGAGAGCAGGCTGACGTGCTGCAGTTTCTTGCCGGGCGGCTGGGCGAAGACGTCCAGGCCGCTTTCCAATAGGTCTTCTTCATCGAGCAGGCGCATGCCGCAGTCTCCGCCGCCGAAGAGCTTTTGAAAGAGAGCCTTGAAGTGACGGTTGATCTCCTCGAAGGCCCGTTTGAACTTCTCCCGGCTGCGCCGGTTCAGATCCTGGATGGCGCGGGTGGTGTCGGCGATGGACTGCTCGATGTCCTCACGCTGCTTGGTGAGGAATTCATGGCGCTCTTCGGCTTCCTGGTACTCCTGCAGGGCCGTCATGTTGACAGGGCCGAAGGATTCCAGGCGATTCTTGCGGTCACGATAAGGCCCCTGCACGGACTCCAGTGATAGGTTTTCCAAGTCGATCCCTGAGGCGGCTTCTTCCAGGGTCATTTGCAGCAGTTCCCGGCATTGGGAGTGGATGCTCTCCAGCTGTGTTTCGACTTTGGCGCGTTCGATGTCCAGATGGGACCGCTCCTCCTGCAATTCCGATTTGCGCTCGCGCAAGGCTTTAAGCCGGCTTTCGATTCGGGGATGCCCTTTCCTCCACTGATCGTGATCCTTCTCGGCCTCCACAAGCGAGGCAGCCACTTTTTTGGCCTGCTGGTCAAACTGCTTCAGATTCTCTTCCAGGGCACTCAAGGCCAAGCGCATTTCTTTCAGGCGTGCTTGGTTGTCTGAATGAGCCTGTCGGTTCGAATCGCGGCGCGACTGAAGGCCTTCGATTTGCTCCTGCAGGCGGCCGGAAGCCTTTTGCATGGCCGTGCGCCGTTCCTGCAGCACCTTTCGATCCGAATTGATGCTGTGCAATTGTGCCTGAATCTGCTCGGTTTCCTGTCGAAGCTGGCGCAAGGTGTTGCGCCGTTCGCTCAAAAGGGCTTCCGCGTCGCTGCGTTGCCCGGACTTGTCTTGCAGGCTGGTACGGATCTCCTGCAGCTTTTGCTGCAAAGCCTGATAGCTTTCCTCATGTCGAGCGATCTGGTCTTTGACTTCTTGGATCGAGCGTTCCTGACGATCCACTTCGGCCCTGCAGCGGTCGGCCTCGTGCTGGAATCCGACCAAGTCCTTGTCGCACTGGTGAAGTTGGCCTTGGGTTTGGCGGCGCTGTTCGGCAGCGGCTTCATAAAGCCTCTGCAACTCGGCATTCTTGCCTTCCAGCTGAGCCAGGGAATTCTGGCTGTCGGCCAGCTTCTTCTCCAAGTCGCGTTTTTGCCGCTTCAGGCCCAGCAGCCCCAGTTTCTTGGATTGAGCGGCACTGGCCGAAAGCAGCCCGCTGGGGGTGAGGGCCTCGCCCTCCAAAGTGATGAAGGTGGCCTGGGGATTGCTGTGAGCCAGATGAAAGGCGCGGTCGAGGTCCGACACCACCAGGGCATCGGCTTGCTGGGGCAGCACTCGCACAAAGGCTTCGCGGACATTCGGCTTCATCTGCAGCAGCTCGCCCAGCGTCCCGTAGACCCCTTCTTCGCCCAGCAGCGGATTGCTTTGGACAACCTTCCCGTTGGCCAGATTGAAGCCGTTGCTGGTGAGGCTCATGAAGGTGCATTTGCCGGCCTTGAGGTTTTTCACCTCCGAGACGCCTTGAACGGCATCCTGCAGCGAATCGACCAGCACGTATTCCAACTCCTCATCCAGGAATTCCTCGACCAGCCGCTCAAACTCGGGGTTCGTCTCGACGAAATCGGCCAGTGTGCCGCCGGCTTGCAGATTGCCGTTGCGCTTCAGATTGGAGAGAAGCTTCTGGACGCTCTGGCTGTATTGGCTGCGGCTGATTTCGACTTCCTGCAGAGACTGAAGGCGTTCGCGGGTGGCGATCAGACGGCTTTGCAGCTGGACCTGCTCGTGCTGGATCTCTTTCAGCTGCAGGGCAAGGCCGTCTTCGCACTCTTGCTGTTCCTGCAGGCTCAAACGCAGCCGGCTGATCCGCTCTTCCAAGTCGCTCGAACGCTGCTGGGCCTCTT
>JANQFM010000724.1 GCA_028277865.1 Acidobacteriota bacterium | reverse complement strand
CTGCCAACTGCCAACTGCCAACTGCCAACTGCCAACTGCCAACTGCCAACTGCCAACTGCCAACTGCTTTCATTTTCGAACTATCCTATAATCCTTGCGTTTGTAGAATCAGCTAAATCAGCTAAACGGTGTGTGGAGGAATTCGATGAAGGCATTCAAGATGATGAGTTCTAGAGGTCTCTGGGCGGTTTTGCTGGCTGCAGGACTGGCACTTCTGCACAGCGGCTGCATGACAGCCAGTGGGAGCCAGGCTTCGCAAGTCGCCCTGGGCGAAGACGAGGTCTCGATGATCGAGGCCGAAGGGGAAGGAAACCGTTATTGGCCGCGCTGGCGGGGGCCTTCGGGCCAGGGGCTGGTGAAAGGCGAAGGCTATGCCGACCGCTGGTCAGACAGCGACAACGTACGCTGGAAGGTAGCTGTTCCCGGCCGTGGCAACTCGTCGCCCATCATCTGGGGCGACCGAATCTTCCTCACCACAGCCTATGAAGGCGGCACAAGGCGATCCGTCTTGTCTTTCAGCCGCTCGGACGGAAGCCTCCTTTGGGAGTCCTTTGCCCCTGAAGCCCCTCCCGAAAGGGCTTATGCCAAAAACGGCTATGCTTCCTCGACGGTGGCGACCGACGGCACTTATGTCTACGCCTATCTGGGCAACCAAGGGCTGATAGCGGTGGATTTTGAGGGCAAGATCGCCTGGCACAATCGCATCGCCGACGTGCGCAGCGCCTTTCATGGCACGGCCGGCTCCCCGCTTTTGTACAAGGACAAGCTCATCCTCTTCCAGGATCTGAGCAGTGTGGACAAGGCGTTTGTAGCGGCTTTCGACAAGAGCAGCGGCAAGGAGATCTGGCGTACTCCCCGGCCCGGCAAAGTGGGCTGGGGGACTCCGGTGGCCATTCGGGCGGGCGACCGTGACGAGTTGATCGTGAGCAGCAACCGGACGGTCTTTTCCTATGATCCGGAAAGCGGCAAGGAACTGTGGCGCTGCCAGGGAAACAAGTTCGAAGTCATTCCTACCCCGGTGGTGGGGCACGGAATGATCTTCTGCAGTTCGGGGCGCGCCGGCCCCACCATGGCCATTCAGCCCGGCGGTTCCGGAGACGTCACCGGCACTCACCTGCAATGGAAGGCCGTCAAAGGATCACCTTTTGTCCCCTCGCCGGTGCTCTACGGCGATTACCTCTACATGGTCAACGACATGATCAGCGTGGCCACCTGCTATGAAGCCAAGACTGGGAAGGTCATGTGGCAGGGCCGCCTGGGAGAGCCTGCGCGGGAGAGCTTTTCGGCTTCTCCGGTGGCTGTGGACGGCAAGGTCTTTTTCACCAACGACGAGGGCAAGACCTTTGTCCTCAAAGCCGGACCCGAATTCAACCTCCTGCACGTCAACGACCTGAAGGAACGCGTCCTGGCGTCTCCGGCCCTGGTCGACGGAACCTGGTACTGGAGGACCAAAGGGCACCTGCTGGCCATAGGCAAATGAGGAGCCTCACTCTCTCCCTTTGCGTTCTTTGCGGCTTGGCGAGAAACTCTGGAATCCGTTCGGCATGCGCTTACTCGAGGGCCAGGCTATGGGTAGCGAGCCACCTCATACCTCCAAAGAGTTTCTGATCTGGAGATTCGATTGGCCCTGGAAGGGCGTTGGATATTAGCCGGTGGTCAGCCGCCTCGGGCG
>JANQFM010000684.1 GCA_028277865.1 Acidobacteriota bacterium | reverse complement strand
ACCCAACGCCGGCTTTCGGCTTGGCGGGCCTCTTCAGGCAAGCCGCTCAGGTCGACCAAGGCCACCCCGAGCCGGGCATGCGGGGAAATCACCTGGGTTGGGCTGTGGGCCGGAAAGCTGGTGCGCAGGACTTCGTGCCGAGCCAGGACGGCCTCAAAAGAGGCCTGCAGCGCCGGCAAGCTCAAAGCGCCTTCGATCTTCCAGATGGCCGAGATGTTGAAGGAGGGGCTCGATGGCGTCAGGCGGTGCAAGAACCAGAGTCGCTGTTGGGCGAAAGAGAGGGCGAGGTCGCCTCGCCGCTCGACTGGCAGGATGGCGGGCGGCGGCGTCTTGCAGGAAGCGCCCCTGAGCAGCCCGGCCAGGGCAGCCAGGCTGGGCGCCTCGAAAAAGCTTCGCAGCGAAACATCCAACCCGAATTCCTTGCGGATTGCGGAAATCAACCGGGTGGCCAGCAAGGAGTGCCCGCCCAGTTCGAAGAAATCGTCCTGCACACCGACTCGCGGGACTTCCAGCATCTCGCTCCAGAGACTGGCCAGCCTGGCCTCGATGGGATCGCGCGGCGCCACAAACTCCTGCCCAGGCGCCGAAGCGAAATCCGGAGCCGGCAAGGCACGGCGGTCCACCTTGCCGTTTGCAGTCAGAGGCAAGGAAGGCAGTATCAGGATGGAGGTAGGGATCATGTAGTCCGGCAGCCGCCGCTTCAAATAGCTGCGCAACTCGAGGGTCCGTTCTTTTGCTTCGTTTTCCGGCTGGCGGCCGGCCACGACGTAAGCCGCCAAACGCTTGTCGCCGGACGGGCCATCCAGTGCCAGCACGACCGCCTGCAGCACCTGAGGATGCTCGGCCAGCACGATCTCGATCTCCTCAGGCTCGACCCGGAAGCCGCGAATCTTGACCTGCTGATCGATCCTGCCCAGAAACTGAATCAGGCCGCTTGCAAGCCATCGGGCCTGATCGCCGCTGCGGTAAAGGCGCTGGCCGCCCGCCTCCTCTTCCAGCGGGCTGGGGACGAATTTTTCAGCCGTCCAGGCCGGATGGCCCAGGTATCCCCTGGCCAGCCCCTCGCCGCCGATATGCAGTTCGCCGGCCGCACCCAGCGGCACCGGGCTGCCGGACGGATCGAGCAAGTAGACCTGGGTGTTGGCGATCGGCCGCCCGATGGGCACTGAATCGCCCCAGCGCTGCTCGCCCTGCATGGGGTGGCAGCAGGTAAAAGTGGTGTTCTCGGTGGGTCCGTAGCCGTTGATCAGGCGAAGGCGAGGCAGCTCGGAAAGGACTCTTTCGACGTGAGGAACCGAAAGCACGTCCCCGCCGGCCAGCAGCTGGCCGAGCGGCCTCAGGCTCTCCAGGCGCTCGTCCACAAGCTGGTGAAACAAGCCGGCAGTCAACCAGGCCGAATTGGCCCCGCTGAGGGCGATTGCCTCACCCAGTTCCTGCAGCGTCAGCCGACCCGGCGGAGCAACAGCCAACCGGCCTCCGTTGAGCAGAGGACCCCAAATCTCCAAGGTCGAAGCGTCGAAGGAGACGGGCGCCAGTTGCAGGAACACCTGGTTTGGACCCAACTCGGCATAGTCGGCGCCCCGCACCAGGCGGACGATGCTGCGGTGGGTCACCGCCACCCCTTTGGGACGGCCGGTCGATCCCGAGGTGAACATCAGGTAGGCCAGGTTTTCCGCCTCGGCACGGATAGCTGGATTGTGCTGGCTTTCGGCTTCGACCTGATGCCAGCCGCGATCCAGCAAAGTCAGCGTCAGACCCTCGATTTCCGGCAGCGAATCCGCCAAACTCTGCTGGGCAAGCAGCAAGGCAGCCCTGCAATCGCGAAGCATGAAACCGAGCCTCTGGCGGGGATAGCCGCTGTCCAGGGGGACGTAGGCGGCGCCGGCTTTGAGGGCTGCCAGGATGGCCACGATCAACTGGGCGCTGCGCTCCAGGCACACAGCCACGGCCTTTTCAGGACCGACTCCCTGCCTCATCAGGTGATGGGCCAACCGATTGGCCAGGATGTTGAGCCCGGCGTAGCTGACATGCTGCTCCTGCATGGAAAGCGCCGTGGCATCAGGGGTCTCTGAAGCCTGGGCTTCGAACAGCGCCTGCACCAAAGGCCGCTGCGGCAGAGGGATTCGGCGTCCGGCCCAGGACAATAGCTGAAGCTGCTGCTGCCGACTCAAGATGGGCAGTTCCTCCAGCCGCCGCTGGGGACGGCGGGCCATTTCCGTCAAGATCAGGCGGAGATGGGCCAGGATATGCCCGGCTGTGGAGCGGCTGAAGCGGTCTCCGTCATAAAGCAGCTTGAGGCCCAGGCGCTTGCCCGGCGCAGCCACCAGGTTGAGGGGATAGTTGGTTTTCTCCCAGGCGCGGGCGGCTTTCATGGCCAAGCCGATGCCGGAATCCCCTTTGGAAATCGACTGGACGGGGTAGTTTTCAAAGGCCAATAAGCTCTCGAAGAGCGGTTGCTTGGAGGGCACAGGACTCCAGCCATGCACCTGCTGCAAGGGGCTGAACTCGAATTCCCGCATCCGGGCATGGCCCTTTTGCAGCCTCTGCAGCCAGTCCGGCAACGGTGCCCGGCCATCGACACGGACGCGCTGGGGCAAGGTGTTGACGAACAGCCCCACCATCTGTTCGACACCTTGCAGCTCAGGCGGCCGTCCGGAGACGGTCAATCCGAAAATCACTTCCCGGCCGGCACTGAAACGGCTCAGCAGCAGTGCCCAGGAACCCTGAACCAAGGTGCTGAGCGTCAGGCGCTGACGGCGGGCCAGGCTCCTTAAGGCCTCGGTTTCCGCCTCCGTCAAAGAGACCCTGTGTTGGCCGCAATGCGGCTCGTCTCGAGACAGCCGGTCGTAAGGCAGCCGGGTCTTGGCGGTGAAGCCGTCCAGGGTGTTGCGCCAGAACGCTTCTGCCTTGGAAAGATCCTGATCCTGCAGCCAGGCGAGATAGTCCCGAAAAGGCCGCGGCGGCGGCTGATCCATGCCACGGCCTCGGCAAAGGGATTGATAAGCTTCAAACACTTCCTTGAGAAGCCTGGCCAGGGACCAGCCGTCCAGCAGCAGGTGGTGAAAGCTGAAGAGCAATCGGAATGACTCCGCTGCCGATCGGATCAAGCGCAGGCGCATCAACGGCACCCGGTCCAGGGCAAACCCTGCCCTGCGGTCCTGGGCCAAGAGCCGTTCCAGATGCTGCTCTTGCGAAGGCAGCCCTTCCCAGTCCAGCAAGGCCCAGGGAAGTTGGACCGAATCAACGACCACTTGCACAGGCGCTTGGAGGTCTTGCTGCTCAAAGGCGCTGCGCAGAACGGGGTGGCGGTCGACGGCTTGCTGCCAGGCCTGCTGCATGAAGCGGGGATCGAGCCGACCCTCGAAATCGAGGATCATCTGCACCACGTACTCGCCGCCGCCGGGCTGGTAGAGGCTGTGGAAAAGCAGGCCATCCTGCAAGGGCGTCAGGGGATAGACGTCCTCGATCCCGCCCTGCTTTTGCAGCAGGCTGTCCAGCTCCGCCTGGCTGAGCCTGGCCAGGGGGAAGTCCGAGGGCGCAAGGGTGCCCGCATGAGGCGATAGGCAGTGTTCGATCAGCTGTCGCAGAGCTTTGATGAACGTCCGCGCCTGGTGCTCGACGCTTTCCGGCCGATGGATCTCGCGGCTGTAGATCCAATGGGTGTGCAAGCGGCCCGCCGACACGCTGGCGCTGACCTCCAACAGGTGGCTCCGGCTGGCGCGGGGGCATCGCTCCGAACCGCGCGCTCCTGCGGCCGGACCCAACAGATCGGCCTCGGAGAGCATTTGGTCGAACTGCCCCAGGTAGTTGAAGCTCAGCTGGGCCGGCGGCAGCTCCTGCAGTCGCTGCAAGATCTCCGCATCCTGCCCCAGGTAGCGCAACAGCCCGTAGCCGATGCCCCGCTTGGGAATGCGCCGCAGCTGGTCTCGCACCTGCTTTAGGGCCGCACCCTGCTCTGAAACCTTGCTGGGCAGTTCGTCCAGCTGCAGCAACACTGGAAAAATGGTGGTGAACCAACCCACCGTCCTGGACAGGTCCAGTCCTTCAAAAAGACCCTCTTCGCGCCCGTGCCCTTCCAGGTCGATCACAAGCGGCCCCGAACCCGCCCAATGCCCCAACGTCTGGGCCAAAGCCGTCAAGAGGACATCATTGATCCGGGTGCCGTAGGCACGAGGCACTTCTTGAAGCAGCCGGCGGGTCTCTTCTTCGGAAAGGGACAGGCGGACGCTGCCGGTCGAAGCCACGCTGTTGCCGCCTGCGGGGAAGTCCAGAGGCAAAGCGACGGCCCGGGTCCGATTTTCATCCAGCCAGTAGCTGTACTCCTGCTCGGATTCCAGTGCCTCAGAGCCGGCATATTCGGCCAGACGGTTGGCCCAGTCCTGAAAAGAGGACGTCTTTGTCGGCAGCCGGATCTTGCGGCCCCGGCTGAGCTGGCGGCAAGCCCTGTGCAGATCCTCCATCAGGATCCGCCACGACACCCCGTCCACTGCCAGGTGGTGAATGATGATCAAGAGCTTGGCCGGCCCGGAGCTGCTCAGCCGGAAGCAGGCCACCCGCAACAGGGGTCCCGCACCCAAGTTCAAGCTGGCCTGCAACTGGCCGCCGGCCCGCTCCTGGGCGGGATCTTGCCGATCGGCGGGCAGAGCCGACAGATCCAGCTGGCAGAAGGGCTGGGCTGCTCTGGCAAAGCGGCCTCTTGAGCGGCTGCCTTTTGGGGGATCCGCTTCCCGGATGCCGGCATAGAACTGGCGCCATCCGGACGGCTGGCGCACAAAGCGAAGCCGCAGGGCATCGTGATGAGCCACCAAGCACTCGACGGCAGCCTGAAGTTTTTCGGGGGCCAGCCCGGGGGCGGTTTCCAGCAACAATGACTGGTTGAAATGATGGGGGTTTGCCCAATCTTGCTCAATGAACCAGAGTTGAATGGGAGTAAGCGGCACAGGCCCTTTCACCTCACGGATCTCATCTGCCATGGCGGCTTGGCCGCCCTGCGCCGGGTGCGGAAGTTGGACGGACGACGCCAGCTCGGCGATGGTTTGGTGTTCGAAGATGTCGCGGGTGGACAGGCGCAGCCCGGCCTCGTTGGCCCGCGCCACAATCTGGATTGCAAGGATTGAATCTCCGCCCGACTCGAAGAAGTTGTCGTGGCGGCCCACCCGATCCAGCCGCAAAACCTCCTCGAATATCCGCACCAGCAGCGACTCGGTCCGGTTCTCCGGCGCCGCATAGGCGGATTGGGGAGCGAGACGGGATTCCTCAGGAGCAGGCAGGGCTTTGTAGTCCACCTTGCCATTGGGGGTCAGCGGCAGGGAATCCAGCCCCACAAATGCCTGGGGCAGCATGTAGTCCGGAATCCGCTCCAGCAGGAATTGACGCAGTCCCCGGACATCCAGGCTCTGAGAGTCCGCCTCTTTGCCGTCGGCCACGCAGTAAGCCACCAGCCGCTTGCCTGCGGAGGGCGAAGGCCGGGCCACGACAGCGGCGGCGGACAGTGCCGGGTGCCGGCGCAAGGCGGACTCGACTTCGCCGGGCTCGACCCGGAAACCCCGTATTTTGACCTGGGAGTCCAAGCGGCCCAAAAACTGCAATGTGCCGTCGGCGGACCAGCGCACCAGGTCTCCGGTCCGGTAGAGCCGGCAACCGCTTTCCCGGCTGAAAACATCAGGCACAAAGCGCTCCGCCGTCCGGGCTGGACGGTCCAGATAGCCCCGTGCCAGGCCGACGCCCCCAATCCACAGCTCGCCCGGCACCCCTGGAGGGGAAAGCCGTCCCCATCGATCCACGACATGGACCTGGGTATTGGAAATCGGACGGCCGATGGGCACCGCACCCGCACGGCAGTCCTCCGCCTGCAAGTCGTGGCAGCAGGTGAAGGTCGTGTTCTCGGTGGGGCCGTAGCCGTTGATCAGGCGGATGCCTTCAAGCGCCTCCAGAGCTTTGCGCACATGGGATGGGGAGAGCACGTCCCCCCCGGCCAGCAGCTGGCGCACGGGCCGCAGCCCTTCCAGGTTCTGCTCCACCATCTGGTGAAACAGGCCCGCCGTCAGCCAGAGCGCATTCACTTGTTGGCGCTGGATGACCTGACCCAACTCCTCCAAGGAGGGCCGCTTGCCTGGGAAGAGCGCCAGCCGGCCTCCATTCAAAAGCGGTGCCCAAATTTCCAGTGTCGAGGCGTCGAAGGAGAGAGGAGCGAATTGCAGGAACACCAGGTCGGGGCTGAAGCGGGCAAAGCCGGTCCGCCGGACCAAGCGGACGATGGCTCGGTGTGTGACCGCAACTCCCTTGGGGCGTCCCGTCGATCCGGAGGTATACATCACATAGGCCAGGTTGTCCGGCTGGCAAAAGGCGGCAGCCGGGCCGGACGCCTTCGGGGACGCCTCACGGAATGCCCGGTCCAGAAAAATCGTGTCCACGGCCGGACCCGGCGAAAAATCGTGGAAGCCGGGATGAGTGAGCAAGGCGGCTGCACGGCAGTCCCGCGTCATGAACTGCAAGCGATCTCGGGGATAGGCTGGATCCAGCGGGACGTAACAGCCGCCGGCTTTCAGTATGCCGAGGAAGGCGGCCAGCGCCTGCACTCCAGGCGGCAGGCAAACCGCCACCCGCAGCTCCGCTGCCGCTTCCAGGTGAGCTGCCACTTGGTCGGCGCGCAACTCCAACTGGGCATAGGTCAACTGCAAGGGGTCGCCGACCTGCGCAGCATTGGGCTCGGAGACGACAGCCACGGCTTCGGGGGCCTGCCCAGCCCGATCCTTGAAAAGATGATGGACCAGAGCAGCCGAAGGGAGCTTGCGTTCCCGGCCTGCCCACTCGCAAAGCTGCTGCCGCTCGACCGGGCTCAACAGGGGCAAGCGGGAAAGGCGCCTGGAGGGATCGGAGACGATTCCTTGCAGCAACATCGAAAAATGCCTCGCCAGGCGTCGGATGGTGCTGGAATCGAACAGGTCGGTGTCGTATGCCAGGACCCCGACCAGGCCTTGAGGCCCTTCCCCGATGCTCAGCTCCAAGTCAAAGCGCGTGGCGCCGACGCCGGCGGGCTCCGCATGCACCTTGAGCCCCGCCATTTCCAGCGACTCGATGGGGACGTTCTGGAAGGCGAAGATCACCTGGAAGATCGGGTTGCGCGTCAGGTCGCGTTCGATCTGCAAGTGATCCACCAGCTTTTCGAAGGGCAGGTCCTGGTGGGCAAGAGCTTCGGTCACCCCTCGACTTACCCGATCGACAAGCCGCTCGAAAGAAGGATCGCCCGACAGGTCGCTGCGTAGGGCCAGGGTGTTGACGAAAAAGCCGATCAGCCCTTCCGTCTCTACGGCGGTGCGGTTGGCCGTCGGCGAACCCACCACGATGTCATCTTGGCCCGTGTAGCGTTGAAGCAGCGCCTGGAAGGCGGCCAGAAGGGTCATGTACAGAGTGGCGCCCGAGCGTCGGCAAAAGGAGCGCAGCTCATCGCTGAGTCGGCGGGAAAAGCGAACCGGCTGGCGGCTGCCGCGATAAGCCTGAACGGCCGGGCGGGGAC
>JANQFM010000645.1 GCA_028277865.1 Acidobacteriota bacterium | reverse complement strand
AGATGACAGAAAGCCGCAATCCAGGCGAGTTTACGGCAAACAGGTAATCGCCCAGCAAAGGCTCCAGGAAAAGCGGCGCCATCGGATGGGTTTCGAAGTTCAGCCAGTTGCCCTTGATGTGGTCGAACCGCGGCACGGTGACCTGGGAAACCAGCAGGGTGCACATCAATGATGCCATCAAAAGGGAAAGGGGTAGTTTTCTCATCATTTTCTCCAAAATGGAGAACGCTCTTTTCCAGGACGCAGGCAACGGCCTGGATCGCACTCTCCCAATAAGGCCTACAGCCATTTCGAGAATCTCAAGTATTGAAATTATAGCATGCAATGTTTTATAAACCAATGGCCATAAGGGCGGCAAGAGCAGAATCACGCAGAGGCGCAGAGACGCAGAGGACGCAGAGAAGACAAGGATCAGCACCACTGGTTTTTGCCGTCCGGTGCATCGGGACGAGGACTTTATCGACAGCCTCATTTGCGGGCCACTGCTGTGCAGGGTTCCCTGTCCTGGAATGCGGGCAGATCCCGGATACCAGAGGCCGGGAAGGGCTTTTGAATCTAAAGGTCGTTGCCGCTATGATCGGAGGCACCCGATGAAAAACTTGGCTGGAGAGATTCGATTCGCCATCCGGATGCTCTTGAAGCACCCTGCATTTACGCTCGTTTCCCTGTGCGTGCTGGGCTTGGGGATCGGGGCCAATACGGCCATCTTCAGTGTCGTCCACGCTATTTTGCTGCGGCCTTTGCCGTATGAGAAGCCTGAACAACTGGTGCTTCTTTGGGAATCGATGCCTCAGTCGAACGTGGACTCCGTTCCGACCGCCGAGGCCATCTACTTGGAATGGCGCGAGCGAAGCCGGGTCTTCTCCAGCATGAGCGGGTTCCGTCTGCGCACCTGGACCTTGAGCGGCGACTCAGATCCCCAACCCGTCCAGGCCGTGACGGCCAGCGACGAACTTTTCCGGACCCTGGGCGTAGCACCCAGGCTGGGGCGGGGATTCTCGCCCCAGGACGGACAGCCGGGCGCCGCTCCGGTAGCGGTCATCAGCAACCGCCTCTGGCAGAGCCGCTTTGCAGCCGACCCGTCGGTTCTTGGGAAGCCGGTTCGCCTGGACGGGGTGGCCCACAGCATCGTGGGAATCCTCCCTGAGGGTTTCCTGTTCCCTCCTCCCCTGGACGTGATGGGCAACCTCTATGAATTTCAGGGAGAGGTCTTCGTGCCCGTGCACTTTGCACGTCCAGGCCGGCCCGAACGGGATGTGGCCGTGCTGGGCCGCCTCAAAGAGGGCTTGACCGTCGGCCAAGCCGAGTCGGAGCTTGGGCCTGTCGTCTCCCAGATCGCCCAGGCCGTGCCCCAGATCTATTCCGAGCGTTTCGGAGCCTTGCTGCGGCCTCTTCACGGCCAAGCGGTGGAGCGGCACCGCGAGGGGATTGCGCTGCTATTGGGTGCGTCGGCCCTGATCCTGCTCATCGCTTGCGTCAACCTGGCCAACCTTTTGCTGGCCCGGACTTCGACCCGCAGCCGTGAAATCGCCATCCGAATGGCCCTGGGAGCAGGCCGCAAGGGTGTCTTGCGCCTCTTGCTGCTGGAAAGCCTGATGCTGGCTTTGCTGGGCGGTGCTGCGGGTGTCATGACGGCCCATTGGAACCTGGAAAGCCTATTGGCCATCGGTGCCGGCCACGTCCCCCAGCTCGGTCCTGTCACAATTGACGGTACCGTCCTGGCATTCAGCCTGCTGGTGACCATGCTTACCGGCATCCTTTTCGGCATGGTGCCGGCTCTTCGGGCCAGCAAGCCGGACCTCAACTTTGTCTTGAAGGATGAGGGATCGAGAGGATCCGGCTCCTTTGCCTCCTCCCGCTTCCGGGCGGCATTGGTGATGGCCGAGACGGCTTTGGCTGTCCTTCTGCTCATCGGCGCCGGACTCCTTTTGAAGAGCTTTTGGCAAGTCCATCAGGTCGATCCCGGCTTTCAGGCTGCCGACGCCCGCATTTTCGACCTTCAGCTGCCGCAGCAGCGCTATCCCCAGGACTCTCATGTGCAGGAATTTCATCGCCGCTTACGGGAGGGGCTGAAGTCGCTTCCAGGAGTACGCTCAACAGGCGCAGTGAGCGGACTGCCTTTGAGCGGAGACCGCAACGGGATCTACCTGGGCATCGAAGGCCGTCCGGCTGCCGACCTGGACGAGAGGGCGGCGCGGATGACCGGCTTTCGGGTGGCCACCCCCGGCTATTTTGAAGCCATGGGCATTCCCGTCCTTCAAGGGCGCGCATTTGAGCCGACCGACCGCTCCGACACCCTGCCGGCGGTGGTCATCGACCAGGATCTTGCCCAGCGCTTCTGGCCTGATGGAGGGGCCATCGGCGCCCGGGTGAGCTACCACGACGACAGCCGCGCCGGCCGCGACTGGAGGCAGATCGTCGGAATTGTCGCAAACGTCCGTCAGGAGGCTCTGGACAGGCGGACCCAGATCGCCTCGGGCACGGTCTACTATCCCCTCGCCCAACAGGCCCATCGCAGCATGTCGGTGGTTGTACGCCTGGACGCGGCGCCTGATGAAGCCGCCACGCTGATCCGCATGGCGGTGGCCCGATTGGACTCCGAACTGCCCGTACGCCTCAGCAGCCTGGCCAGCCTGGTCGAAAATGCGCGTTCGGAACGGCGTTCCTTGGCCGTCCTGTTGGGCGGCTTTGCGGCGGTCGCCGTGCTGC
>JANQFM010000602.1 GCA_028277865.1 Acidobacteriota bacterium | reverse complement strand
TTGAAGTAGACCAGCGGTTTGGTGAGGGGCGCATCCGGAGTGCCCTTCAATGCCTGCAGGTGCTGATCCAGCAGATTGAGCCTCACCTCGCCGGGCCCGACCCAACCGATGTCCTGCTTACGGCGCTCGTGGTTTGTGCGGGGAGGGAGGCGAAAATAGTCGTCCTGACCTAGAATCAGGCAGGACTTCCCCGCCTTGGTCAATTCCTCGCAAAGGCAGTGGGCGGTTTCGCTTTTTCCCGAACCGGACTCCCCGGCGACCGTCAGTGCGACCGGACGGCGATGTTCCCAGAATTCCTTGCGCAGCCGCGACAAGATCTTCGCTGCAGCAGCGCGATGATAGTCTTCCACGATCAGTTTGTCGCCAATCATTCTTTCATTACCCCATCGGCAACGTCGATGCCTCGCTGGCGCAAGTAGTTGATGAATTGCCGGACTTTGACTTCCCAGTCCAGTTCTACCACGCTTTCGCGCAGACGGTTGCAGCGTTTGATGCACTCCTGATCCGCAAGCTCGAGAAGCAGGCGGATCGCTTCGGTGAAGGCGACCGTGTCCCCGGTAGGAAAAATCTCGATTTCCTGGGAGGCATGGTGAATGCTGAAGGGGATGACGTCGGAGCTGGCAATCAATGTCCCGGCAGCCGCAGCCTGCGAGACGCACATGCCGAATCCTTCCATCTCCGAAGCTGTCGCGTAGACGTGTGCCATCGAGAAAAGAGGCCCGATATGCTCATCGGGGATGGCGCCGGTCAGGAAGGCCCGGCCCTCGAGCGCCTCGGTGAACTCGACCTGTTGGTTCAACATTTGAAAAAGCTCGTTGGGAGGGCCGCCGCCGATGAACAGGTAGACACCTTCCATTTGAGGGGCGATGCGGGCAAAGGCGGCCAGAAGGAGATCTTTGCGCTTGGTCCGGTCCATTCGGCTGGTTTCAAAAACGATTTTGGAGGACTGCAGCCGATCGACACTGATCCCGCTGATTTCCGACAGATAGCGGTAAGTCGGCAAGGCCTCCTGTTGGTCATAGGGTCGGAAGACCTGAGTGTCGATGCAGGGCGGAAAGTAAAAGGTGTCTTCAATCGGCACGCGGTAGTGGGTCCAAAGCCTTTCGGCAATCTTGACCGACGTGGCGGCAAAGGCACGCGTTCGGGTGGCGACCATGCGTTCATGGCTGCGGCGCTCGCAGAACTTCAGGCTCCGCCTGGCATCGAGCGGCCGGTTACGGTAATTGTAATCCTTGAGCTCGCCCAGCGAGTGGGGCGTCCAGACATGCCGGTCCAGGCGGTCAAGGTCTCTTTTCAGCTGTTCGTCCGCATCGGGGGACTGGGAAAGGATCGCCTGGCCCAGGGCGGCCGAGGCGAGGAGCCTCTTGAGGGTCTTGTCGTACTCCTCGTGGGTTTGGGAGAGGGTCTGCAGCACCGAATCGACGAGGTGGTTTTCCTGGCGCGCATCCAGCCTCTTGGCGGAGGCCCAGCTCGAGGCAGCTGCTCTCACCTGCTGCCGGATGCTGAGGTGGCGCAGCTTTTCGCGGTGGATCAAAAGGCGTCCCAGATGAAAGCCGGGAACTTCGCCCATCGCTCTCCAATGCTTCCAGCGCTGGGTCTGGGCCAGCGAATCGGGCTCGATAATGCCATCCAGCAACCGGTGCATCGAATGAGCGACCCGGTCGTTTCTCCAACGCTCGATCAGCCGGACTCCCAGGACGGCGGCATCCCAGTAGTGGCTGTTGATGAATTCGTAAACCTGCCAAGGCCGGCAATCCTTTCGCTTGGCCTCCTGACGAATGAATTGGTCCAGCCACTCCACTTCTTCGTCGAGTGCCGTGGCAATGTCCTCCTTACGGATGAAGGAATCTCCGCCTCCAGGGACAAAGATATAGCGGACGTGGCGGCTTAAGCTTTCCGCTTCGCTGCGGATGCGATCGCTTTGAAAGTAGGGGAATCCTCCCCGCGAGAAAATGGTCACCCGGTAGCCCAGGCGGGCAAATTTCAAGGCTTCGGTATTGACATAGTAGTTTTGCCCTCCCGTGTCCGGG
>JANQFM010000600.1 GCA_028277865.1 Acidobacteriota bacterium | reverse complement strand
TTCAGAGGCAATACCGTGCGCGGAAAGAGGACCACGTTGGGCAAGGGAAAGATCGGAATGTCGTGCAATCCCTTGGGTGAATGTCTCATCGAAAGTCCTGACGAGGCGATGCCTCAGACCGCGGAAGGCTGTAGGCTGTGGTATCCAGAGAACGAGAAAAAGCTTTCCGGTTCCTCGTTCCGAACTGCCCGCTGCCAACTGCCAAGTTGCTCATCTGGAAACGCCTATTTGGAATCTGAGTCAAAGCTGAAAAAACTGCAACACCAACAGCCTAACCGCCAGCCGTCGCAGGCTGGCCTGCCAGAGCCTCTTGGACCGCATCCCAGATCTTGCAGGCCACCTTGGCCTTGGGCATGCGGGGGAAAGGCTGGGCAGGTCCTCCGCGAGTGATCAGCAGCACCTGATTGTGGTCGGATTCGAAGCCCGAAGCCGGACTGCTGATGTCGTTGGCCACGATGAGGTCGAGGTTCTTGCGCTCCAGCTTGAGGCGGGCATTTTCCTCCAGCCTCTCTGACTCGGCGGCAAACCCGACCAGGAAGCGTCCTTCTTTTTGCCGACCCAATCGAAGCAGGATGTCGGGATTGGGCTGCAAGTCCAGCCGGGGCTGTGCCTGATTCTTCTTGATCTTCTGAGCCGCTTGGCCGACAGGACGGAAGTCGCTCACGGCAGCGGCCATGACCACGATGGTGGCAGCATCCCCCTGTCCGGCAACAGCCGCCTCCATCTCTTGGGCCGACCGGACTGCAATCAGTTCCACGTCTTGAGGGGGATCCAGATGGGTGGGCCCGGACACCAGGATGACGCGGGCGCCCCGTCGACGGGCCTCGAGGGCCAATGCATAGCCCATCTTGCCCGATGAACGATTGGACAGGAACCGCACCGGGTCGATGTCCTCGACCGTGGGGCCGGCAGTCACCAGCACGGTTTGCCCCCCCAGAGTCGGTTCGACAGGCGACTGCGCCAGGATGGCCTGTACGATGACTTCGGGTTCGGCCAGGCGTCCCTCGCCCTCTTCGCCGCAGGCCAAAAAGCCGGAATCCGGTTCGACGACCGCCACTCCTCTTTGCCGGAGTGCGGACAGGTTGGCTTGCATTGCCGGATGGCGCCACATCTCGACGTTCATGGCAGGCGCCACGACGACGGGGGTGGTGGTTGAAAGATAAAGGGTGCTCAGAAAGTCGTCGGCGATGCCATGGGCGAACTTGCCCAGGATGTTGGCAGTGGCGGGCACCACGGCCAAAAGATCGCTTTGGCGGGCCAGCGAGATGTGTTCGATCTGGTCAGGGGAGCTTTCTTGGAACTGGTCGACCACCACCCGCCTGCCGGAGAGCTTTTCCAATGTCAGAGGCCCGATGAAGTGCTGGGCGTGCTTGCTCATGACGGGCAACACCTCGGCGTCGGCCTCTTGGAGAAGGCGCAGCACCAGGGCTGACTTGTAGGCGGCGATGCAGCCGGTCACTGCAAGGATGACTTTCATTCGCTCTCTTCTTCCAAAACCGCGGCCTCTTCCTCATCCGGCTCCAGGATCTCGTAGGCAATGGTGCCCTGGGCAACTTCCTGGATGGCGATCACGGACGGTTTCTTGGCCTTGACCCGGACTTTGGGCGGCGCGCCGTTGAGCAGCTGCTTGGCCCGCTCAGCGGCCACCAGGATGAATCGAAACTTGCTGTCGAACTCACTCGGAATCTTGACGATCTCCATTCACGCTCTCCTTGGCCCTGAAGGCCTCGCTTTTGGTTGCTCGCCCGTCGCTTGCGCCGCCGGGGAGAAATAAGCCTAACCTGCCTGAGGTTGGAAGGTCCGGCAGATTCTACGGGCTCGATGCGCATTGCGCGGCAGCCGACAACGGGCAGCCAAAATTATAGATTTTAACTCAAGTATGGATTTTTCCAAATCGTCGTTGACGATGACATAGCTGTAGCGGTCGTAAAGGCTGATCTCTCCGGCGGCAGTTTGCAGGCGGCGTTTGATTTCCTCCTCGTCGTCCAGCCCCCGATTGCGCAGGCGCTCTTCCAGTACCCGGAAGGAGGGCGGGAAGACAAAAACCATCAGGGCTTTGGGATGTCGCTGCTGGACTTGCAGCGCCCCCTGAACGTCGATGTCCAGCAGCACGTCGTTGCCCCCGTCCAGCTGGGCCTCGACAAAGGCCCGGCTGGTGCCGTAATAATGGCTGCCGTAGACCCTGGCATACTCCAAGAACGCATCCTGATCGATCATGCGCCGGAATTCCTCGACCGGGACGAAGAAGTAGTCGACGCCGTCGCACTCGCCGCGACGGGGACGACGGGTGGTGTGGCTGATGGAGAACTTCAGCCGCTGCACCTCGTGATCCTCCAGCACACGCGAAGCCAGGCTGGTCTTGCCCGCTCCCGACGGGGCGCTGATGACGATGAGGTTGCCTTTGCCCGTTTCACTCGACATTTTGCACTTGCTCTCGGATTCTCTCCACCTCGGTCTTGGCCTGCAAGGCCAACTGAGAGATTTCCACATTCTGGCACTTGGACAAAATGGTGTTGGCTTCGCGGTTGAGTTCCTGGCACAGGAAGTCGAGCGCCTTGCCGAGGCTTTCATGGGCGGCCTGGCCGATTTGCTCTTGGAAGCGTTCCAGGTGCCGCTTGAGCCGGGTCATCTCTTCTGAAAAGTCAGCTTTCTCGGCGTAAAACAGCACCTCTTGGGCCAACCGGCTGGCCTCGACAGGCTTTTCGGCCTGCAGGCGTTCCACCCGCTGGGAGAGCTTTTCGCGGTAGTGTTCGGTGAGATCCCCCCGGTGCGATTCGATCTGCTCAAGCAGGCTTTGCAAAGTCTGCAAGCGGCCCTCCAAATCCTCTTTCAAGGCTGCACCTTCGTGGCGGCGTTCCTGCAGTACGGTTTGAAGAGCCTGATCCAGGATGCCCAGCAGCGCTTTTTCGACCTCTTCAGAGGTGAAGTCGATGTCGCGCGGAACGAGAGTGCCGGGCAGCTGCAAAAGCGTCGAGACATCCAGCTCTCCGCCGGCGCCCATCGAAGCCGACTGGCGGGCCATTTCCAGGTAGCTCTGCACCAACTCCTTGTTCAACTCGTACTGATCGCTGCGCTGGGAGGTCAGGTTGACGTAGACCTCGACCCGGCCCCGTTTCAACAGCGACTTGACACGTTTTTTGAGAGGGTTCTCCAGCGCTGCCATCTCGCGTGGCGTTCGAGTGATCACGTCCAGGTAACGGCCGTTGACCGTCTTGACCTCGACAGCCAAATTCAGCCCCTGGACCGTCCCTTCCGCATGCCCGAATCCTGTCATGCTTTGCATAGAATTCGTTCTCACTGACAACTGCCCTTTTCCAAACTCCGTCCTTCAGTCCTCGAACTGCAGCTCATAGAGCCTTTGGTAGACGCCTGATCGCTCCATCAGGCTCTCATGATCGCCCACTTCTGCGATGCGACCTGCTTGAAGGACCACGATCCGATCGGCTTGGCGGACTGTGGAAAGCCGATGGGCGATGACGACCGTGGTCGAGTGGCGCATCAAGTTTTCGAGCGCCTTCTGTACCAGACGTTCCGACTCGCTGTCCAGCGCAGAGGTGGCTTCATCAAGGATCAGGATGGGCGCATTTTTGAGAACGGCCCGAGCAATGGCGATTCGTTGGCGTTGACCTCCCGACAACTGTTCCCCGCGTTCGCCCACCACCGTCCCGTAGCCGTGGGGCATCGAAGCGATGAAATCGTGGATGTAGGCGGCTTGGGCAGCCTCTTCGATTCTTTGCTGGGGCAGGTCCTGCTGGCCGTAGGCGATATTGTTGCGCAAGGTGTCGTTGAAGAGGAAGGTTTCCTGAGAGACCATGGCGACCTGGCGCCGCAGCGAGGCCAGGGTTGCCTGACGGACGTCGATGCCGTCGATCACCACACGCCCTTGAGTCGCATCGTAAAAGCGTGGGATCAGCCCGGCCAGGCTGCTTTTTCCCGATCCGCTGCTCCCCACCAAGGCCACCGTCTCGCCCTGCCGGATGATCAAGTCGATGTCCTTCAAGGCATGTGCTTGGCGATGGTTGTCGTATCGCAGGCTGACATTCTCAAAGCGGATTTCACGGCTGAATGGCGCAAGATCAATGGCCCGAGGAACTTCCTGCAGGTCGACTGTCCGGTCCAGCAACTCGAAAACCCGCTCTGAAGAGGCGAAGGCCTGCTGAAATTGCAGGTGAATTCTGGAGAGCTTGCGCAGGGGGTCGTAAAGCCGGAAGAGGGCCACTATGAAGATGGCGATTTCAGCCAGAGTCAATTCGTTGCCGTTCCGGATCTGATAGTTGGCGTAAAGCAGCAGCGGCGCGACGGCCAGGTAGCCCAGCACTTCCATCAAAGGCGAACTGAGGGCGCTGATACGGGCAACTCCCAGGTTGTTGCGCGCCTGTTGTGCCACCATCTCCTGGAAGCGCTGCTGTTCATAGTCCTCCATCGAAAAAGCCTTGACGATACGCTGGCCGACAATGGTCTCCTGAAGGGAGGCTGAGATTTCGGCCAGATTCTTCTGGCTGCGCAAGGCAACTTTGCGTAGCCTCTCGCCCAATTTGAAAATGATCGCAGCCACCATGGGGACAAGAGCGAAGGTGGCCAGAGTGAGCTTCCAGTCGAGGTAAAGCAAAATGGCCAGGAAAACCAGCAGCAAGACCACTTGACGGGCTGCATCCGTCAGAGTCTTGCTGACGCTTTCCTGGATACGTTCAGTATCGGTGATGACCCGCGCCATTAGCTGCCCCGTCGAAGTTGCCGAGAAAAAGGCCATCGACTGCTGCAACAGGTGCCCGTGCAGCCGGTTGCGCAGCGAAGCCACCACCTGCTGGCCGGTATAGCTCATGCTGTATTCGGCAGCGTAAAGAAAGACTCCCTTGATGAAGGCAAAAAGGACCAGGTAGGCAGGAATCTTGACCAGCGAACCGTCCCCAAGTCCCAGCCAATCGGTGAATGTACCGAATGATCCCTGGCCTGCAATGGTCGGTTTGCCGCTCCAGGCGTTGAAGATGGGCTCCAGCAGCACAACGATGGCGCCTTCCAGCAACGCGCTGCCGAAGAGCAGCAATACGGAGAGAACCAGCAGTCCGCCGTAAGGGCGAATGTAGGGGTACAGCCGACGCAAGTCGCGCATGGCAATAGTCTAGCCCGAATTTCTCATGGGTTGCCTACTGCGGAGCCGCCATCATCCGCCCCGGCTGCGTTGCGCTCCCTCGCTACGGGAAGCCCGCGAGAAGACGATGATGAAGATGAAGATGAAGATGAAGATGAAGATGAAGATGATGATGAAGATGAAGATGATGATGAAGATGAAGA
>JANQFM010000590.1 GCA_028277865.1 Acidobacteriota bacterium | reverse complement strand
CCCGCTGCCTTGAAGAAGGGGATTGAAGCCTCCTACCGGATGGTGCGCGCCAAACTCCCCAAGAGGGTCCGTGCCCAGTTCGAAAACTGACCCTTTACGAAACACAGGCAGAGCGGCACCGCAAGGTAAGGGCCAATCCCCCTATGTGGGCAGCATTGGGGTTCAGCCATTGGGACATGGAGACTTGGAGCTTTCCTCTTCTCCGCACTCTCTGCGTCTTCTTCTCTCTGCGCCCTCTGCGGTTCAAAATCCTCCTTGCTCCTTTTGCGTTTATTGATTATCCTGCCTCCACCCCATGAAACGATTCATCGCCATTGCACTCAGCCTTTTTCTGGCCTTTTCACTGCTCTTCGTGGCCTTTGAAAGCCTGGGTTGGATGGACGAGCAAGCCTTTTCCGCCCGATTTCAGGGAATGCTGCAAAGCTCGGGGATGAGCTGGCTGGCCGGACCCGCGGCCTCAGTGCTGCTGGTGGTGGATCTGGCTTTGCCCATCCCATCGAGCGTTGTCATGACGCTGTGCGGCTATCTGCAGGGAATCTTCTTGGGGACGCTCTTCAACTTTCTGGGAACAATGGGTGCGGCCCTGCTCGGATTCGCCATCTGCCGACGCTTCGGCCAGAAGGGCTTTCAGGCTGTCATCGGCCAGCAGGAAAGCTTGCGGGTGGAAAGCTTTTTCCAGCGCTACGGGGTCTGGGCCATCGTGTTGAGCCGGTCGGTGCCCATGCTGACAGAGGTGATCAGTTGCTTGGCCGGCCTGAGCAAAATGAATCCGGGCCGCTTCGCCGCCCTTTCCATGCTGGGCTCGCTGCCCATCAGCCTGGTCTACGCCTGGGCCGGGCATATGGCTCAGGGATCGGTCCCTTTGGGATGGCTTGTCTTGGTGGCCTTCCTGCTGCCTGCTGCCGGACTAGGGGTGGTCAAGCTGCTCCAGCTCAAGAATGGGCAGGCAATCCGTTCCAAGGCAGCGGGCAAGAGCCGGTTGCGCAACCCCTCGGCTGGAGCCATCGCCCTGCTGCTTGGACTGAGCCTTTTGCCTTCTGTGCGCGCCCAGCAGGATTCTGCTGAGAACAAGCAGGAGGAGGGAGAAGGAAAGCAATTGCCTGTGTTGCACGAAACCATCACCGTGCGGGCAGGTCCGGTTTCGCCCGCCGGGGCTTCGGTGACCATCCTGGAACGCGAGGACATCCAGCAGTCGGGCGCTCGGACGGTGGCCGACCTGCTGCGCACGGTAGCAGGGCTGCACGTCCTCTCGGCAGCCACTCGAGGAGGCTCGACAACGGTTCAAGTGCGGGGAGGCGATCCCAACTTCACCCTCATATTGCTCGATGGGGTGCCTCTCAACGATCCCACCGACCAGTTCGGAGGCGTCTACAACCTGGAGGGCGTCCCGGCATCCAGCATCGGACGCATCGAAGTGGTGCGCGGCCCGCTATCCACCCTTTACGGATCGCAGGCACTGGCCGGGGTCATCTACTTATCCACCCGTCAAGGCCAGGCCGGGCCTCCCCAAATCGAAGCCGAAGTGGAAGGTGGCAATGCCTCACTTCTCCGCACTGCTACAACCCTATCGGGGGCCGGCAAAAATGCCCATTACTTCCTGGGCCTGGGCTGGGAGCAGGAAGAGGAACGCGTTGCCCAAGAAGACTTTGAGGCCTTCAACCTGCAGGGACGCTTCGGGTTGCGGATCAACCCCAAGACGACCTTCGATTTGGCCGCGCGCCTGGCCTTTTGGCAAGCCGACGACTATCCCGAAGCTTCCGGAGGGCCTGTTTTGGGCAGCGGACGGCTGCGCCGTTCCGAAAACGACGAATTCAGCTTCTCGGCCCAGCTGCTCCATACCGCCTCGCCCACTTTCGAGCACAGCCTGACCGGCAGCTTCTACCGCCACCAACTCAACCGCCTCAGCCCGGGCATCGGATTTGTTGTCCCGCCTTCCGATGAGGACACTCGACTGAACCGCATCCGTGCAGGCTGGTCGGGCAGCCGACGCCTTTCCGAAGAGGTGGAATTGCGGGTCGGCGCCGATGTGGACCGCGAGGAAGCCGACAGCGGAAGCTTCCTGCTGCTGCCCGCAGAATTCGGCGGCAACATCGACGGAACCTACCAGGATGACCGCACCACCGTCGGCGGATTTGCCGAGCTGCTTTTCGAAAAGGGACGCTATCAACAGGAAGTGGGGCTGCGCCTGGACAAGCCCTCCGGATTCGATGCTGTCTGGAGCCCACGCACCTCGGTGAGCTACTGGTTGCCCGATGAACGCACCCGCCTCAGAGGCTCCATCGGACGCGCCTTCAAGCTGCCCAGCTTCTTCGCCTTATCCAGCCCCCGAGCCCTGGGAGGCAATCCCGGCCTGCTGGAAGAGACCAGTTGGGGAGGGGACGTCGGCCTCGACCACCATGTCCCCGCAGTCGGGCTGACATTGGGTGCCTCCTACTTCCACACCCGCTTCAAGAACCTGGTCGACTTCGACTTCAACCTCTTTTTGCACGTCAACCGCTCGCGGGTGCGCACCCAGGGCGCTGAGCTGTTTTTGGACTGGCGCCCGTCATCTGCCTGGACCCTGCGTTCAGACCTCACCTTTTTGGATATCGACGACCTGGATTCCCCTCTGCCCTTGCTGCACCGCCCCCGACGCAGCGGCGGCGCATCTGTTGCCTGGCAGCCTCATCCGCGCTTCGATGTTTACCTGGAAGGCCGCTATGTGGGAGGAAGCTTCGACAACCAGATCCCCGTCCCTGAGCGTGATCGTGTGGAGGGCTACGGGCTCCTCAACGCTGCCCTGACCTGGCGTCTCTCGCGCCGCCTGGAGCTGAGTGCCCGCTTTAACAACCTCACCGACTCGGATTACGAAACCTTCATCGGCTTCCCCGGCCCCGCAACCTCAGCCCGCCTCTCGCTGCGCTTGCTCAGCCGGTAGTCTTGGTTGGCTAAATTGAGCAGCATGCAGTTGACCCGAATGTGAAGACTTGATGCTGTAGAATAACCCACAGCTTAAAGATTAGTGCCGAAGAGCGGACTTCTCGCTGGAGGTGGACCGTGTATTCATCAAGCCTGCAAATGATTGTATTAACTCAACTTTTGTGCCTGGTTTCCCTGCATGGCGGAGCCCAGGGCCAAGCGGGCGGGCCGAATGCCTGCGGGGACGGGCGCATCGACACCTTGCTCGACGGTTTTGAAGAGGTGGCGCCTTGGTCTTTTTGCTGTTCGGACCAAGGCGGCCCCAGCGTCGCCTTGTCACCGGTGCCGGGATGTTCCGGAAATGCCCTGGCCCTCGACTACAGCCTCACCGACGGTGACTATCTGATCATCACTCGTCCTGTCGAGCTGAACCTGAGCGGATTCACCCATCTGAGGATCGCTCTGCGCGGCCAGGACCTGCAAGCCCACCACAACTTCCAGCTCAAGCTGGCCGACAGTTCCGGGCTGGTCTATTGGACAGTCCTTCAAAGCCTCACCGACCTGCCGGCCTGGCGTCCGGTTTACATCGACCTGCGCGAGCTAACCTGCTTTTCAGACCCAGTCGGCGACTGTGCCCACCCCCGTCCGCTCGACCTTTCCCAGATCACGCGCCTTGAGATCGCTATCGCCCGCTGCCTTTTTCTCAATGCCCAAGGCCAGCCCCAGGAGTGCGAACCGGGCCTGGACCAATCCGTTCTGCTTGTGGACGAGCTGGGTGCGGTGGACCTCAGGCCCGACGCCGACCAACGCCTCATGCAAGACCGTTTTGAAAGGGTGGTTGCAGAGCCGGACGTTCGCTCCTCGGCTGCCGAGGGGCTGCTGGCTCATCTGGATCCAGGCCACGGCCTGATCCCGGCTTTCTTTCAAGAGGACGAGCCCAACCTCAACACCTACTCGCAAGCGGTGACCCTTTTAGTGTTCGTCAACGAGTACGAGCGAACCCTGGATGCGCGCTTTCAGCAGGCGGCCAACCGCCTGGCGTCCCAACTTCTAGCCCTCCAGTTAGCAGATGACAAGAGAAATGCCGGAGCCTGGTACACCGCTTACCGCTCTGACTCGGGTTCGCTGCCCTCGCGCGATCCGGATTGCACGGGAGATGAGCAGGCAGTGCCGGAAATCGACCGCTGTTTGTGGATCGGCAACACGGCCTGGGCCACCATCGCCCTGGCCCGTCTGCGCAACAGCCTGCTGCCAGAGCGTCCCCGAGGGCTGGAGGATTCCATCGCCCGCTCTGCGGATTGGATGATCAGCCAACTGGGCCGCATTGCCGAGTTTCCCGAACTGGCGACTGTTGGATTGGAGGGCAATATTTCCGCCTACTTCGGATTGCTGGCCGCCGGACGGGCGACGGATGCCGAAAGGCTGGGGGACGGCATTTTTCGTCATGGCTGGGATGCAGTCGAGCAACGGATGAAAATCGGCGCCCAACCAAGCGGGCTCACAACGGCCATGGATACGGCTGGAAGCTGGGGCGCCGACTTCTTGCGCGCCACCGGCAAGGATTCCCATGCCCTGTCCTCTCAGGGCTTTGCCGCCACCGTCCTGCGCACCAGCTCATTTGACGGCCGGACAGAAGGCTACGGCGACATCGCCGGCCCCTGGACGGTGACCGTCGAATTCGGTGCCCAAGGGGCGGCCAGCGGTATCCGGGGCGCCAACCGGATCATGGAGGAGATTTTAACTCTTCAGGACCAAGACGGGACATTTCCCGGCAGCACTGACGGCTGGTTCGGCGGCGCGGTCTCGGCCTTCAACACCACCATGACCGGCGCCGCCCCCACCGCCTGGGTCTACTTTGCCCAAAACGGCGATCCGCTGCTCGACCTCTGCTGCGCCAACGCCCTTTTCTTCGCCCAATTCGGCAACGGCCAGGGATTCACCTCGGAGATCGTCTTGACCAACCCCTCCAACGATGTCGCCTCCGGCATCGTCCGATTCTTCGGCAACGATGGGCAGCCTCTGAACATCGGCCTGGCGGACCTGCCCGCCGATCCGCAGAGAGCGCTGGTCCCCTTGAATGCGGCGCCTTCCAGCCGTTTTGAGTTTTCTGTTCCAGCCGTGGGCGCCCTTTCCATCCTCACAGACGGTGCTGGGGAGTTGGCAGTGGGGTCGGCCGAAGTGAAATCCAACGGCCCGCTGGGAGGTGTCGTCCGCTTCAGCATCCCAGGCATCGGAATCGCCGGAGTCGGCGCCAGCCAACCCCTGCAGGCCTTTCAGATCCCTGTGCGGCGAAAGGACGGCATCAATACCGGGCTGGCTCTCCAAAATACCGTTGGGGTTGCCGTGACCCTGGAACTGACGCTGCGGGCAAAAGACGGCACCCAAATCGAAAAAGCCAACCTCGATCTCATGCCGCGGGGACACGAGTCAAAATTTGTCATCGGCCCAGCGGAAGACGCCTTCTTCCAGCCCACCAATATCGATGATGAATTCCAAGGAGTCATGGAGGTTCGCGTGACCGGAGGCACAGTCGCCGCCACAGCCATGGAGTTGGGCTCTCAAGCGGGAGAATTCACCACCTTGCCCGTAACTCCTCTGGAGTGATCCGGTGTATTTGGGGCAGTCAGACCGTAAAGAAGGGAAGCCGGTAGGCTCCCCTTTCCTCATCTTTATCTGGGACACCCGAAATTGATTTCGATCGTTGCTCGGACATCGACTGGCTGTCCCCCGAGAGTGCCCGGCCGGAACCTCCAACCGTTGGCGATTTCTTCGATGGCAACCTCGTCCAGCCCGCGATATCCCATGGATTTGAGCACTTTGAAGCCGTCCACCGAACCGTCTCTGCGCACCACCACTAGCAGCAGCACCGTCCCCGAGGTCCTCTTCGCCTCAATCGCACCTTCAGTGCAAGAAGGAAGGTTCTGGTACAAAAGGACCGGATTGCGGACCCCCATCTTGATTCCTGGAACCGGATTGTCGGATGCCTTCTGGGGTGGGGCTGCCTTTTTCGCTTTCTCGGCGTGAGACGATTGCGGCAGCCATCGCACGCCCGGCTTGATAAACTTGCCGTTGCGGGTATAGCGATCGATATCCACTCGAAACTTCGAATGCAAAGGTACGATTTTGCCGCGGATCGAATTCCTGCTGACCTCGCTGACCAGGATCTGATAGGGCTGAGAGATGCCTCGGGGCCTGAAAGTGATAGGCTGACCGGCTTTGAATCTCTCTTTTCGGGATCTTCTCCCATCGATAAACAGCTTCAGGTCAAACTCTTGCTGGCCTTGTATCGTCTTCGTTAGCTGAAAGGCGACCGCAATGGCCTGGGTTATGCCGTGGCTTTGAAAAATCGACCGAAGTCGAAGCACCTCACGCTTTTTCTTCAACTCGAAGTCGAAGCTGCTGGGAGCAGAGGTGTCCTCTTGAAGTCCAAACCCCGAGACCATCCCCAAAATGAAACTGATCAAGAAGACTGCCACAAATCGAGGCAGCCTGCCGGAAGCTCTGAATGCAAAGTCTCCTTGTGATTCTTTCATCTTGCTTAAGAATGTATCACTAGCAAGGCAGCGCCTCAGACCGACCGCAGAAGGATTTCGGGTTCCAGGTTCCGGGTTCCGGTTTTGGGATTCGGACTCTGGAATCCGGAACCTGGGACCTGGAGCCCGGAACCCCTGACCGCCGTCGGCGTCCCTGGTGTCTTGGCGCGAAACCTCACAGCCGCGAATCGAGAAGCTGGCGGACCTTTTGAGTGAGGTTGGCCGGATTGAAGGGCTTTTGCAGAAAGTCCCTTTGCACTCCCAAGCTGCTGCCGTCCAAGTCGACAGTGTCCGTATAGCCGGAGATGTAGAGGATTTTGGTTTCCGGATGCCGGTCCAGGAAGTGTTCAGAGAGTTCCAACCCGCCCATTTCCGGCATCACCATGTCGGTCAGCATCAGGTTGATCGTGCCCTTGTGGGCATGGGCCAGTTTAAGGGCGTCGACCCCGTTGGCCGCCGTCAGCACCTCGTATCCCTTGCTTTCCAGGACGGCCTGGATCATGTGACGCAGCTCACCCAGATCCTCGACCACCAATATCGTCTCGCTGCCGCCTTGGGCTGAGTCGCTTTCCAGGCTGGTCAATCGAGCGGAGGGCGCGTCAGTTCCGCAGGGGGGAAAGTAGATCCGAAAGCAAGTTCCCTGCCCCGGCTGGCTGACGACTTGAATGGATCCGTTGTTCTGATTGACGATGCTGTAAACGGTGGCCAGCCCCAGCCCCGTGCCTCCGTTTTTGCCTTTGGTAGTGAAGAAGGGCTCAAAGATGCGCTGCTGGGTCGCCTCGTCCATGCCCAGACCCGTATCAGCCACCTCCAACGAGACATATTGGCCAGGCGCCATCTTGGAGTGGCGCCCCACCCAGAACTTGTCGACCTGGGCCGAGCGGGTCGTGATGGTCAACTGGCCGCCTTCCGGCATGGCGTCACGGGCATTGATGACCAGGTTGAGGATGACTTGCTCGATCTGCCCCGGATCTGCCTCAATCCGAGGAAGACCGCTTTCCAGGCGATTCTTGAATTGAATATGCTCTCCGATCAAGCGGCGCAATATCTTGTCCACCTGACCGACCAGTTTGTTCAAGCAGATCGGCTGGAGCTTGAGCCCCTGCCTTCGGCTGAAGGCCAGCAAATGCTGAGTCAGGTCAGCTGCTCTGCGGGCGGTTTCGATGATGATCCCCACTTGGGAGGCCCAGACGGGATTGACCACCTCGCGAAGCAATTCCCCGTAACCGGTGATGACGGTCAGCAAGTTGTTGAAATCGTGGGCAATCCCGCCTGCAAGCTGACCGACCGTTTCCATCTTCTGAGCCTGCCGGAGCTGCTCCTCCAACTGGCACTGCTCACGGCGGTCCAAAAGGATCAGGATTGCTCCTGCCGGGGACCGGTCGTCCAAGATGGGCTTCAGGATGTAGGAAATGGGGATAGTTTGGCCGTTGTGGACTCGGATGACGGCAGCCTCGGGGCGAACAGTCTTGCCCGAACGAGCGATTTGCCTGATGAGCTGACTGCTGTTGGCCCTGTTGATCAATCCGATACGGGCCAGAATGTCTTCTCCCGCCAGTTCTTCCTGGCGCCAACCCAGCAACCGTTCTCCGGACGCGTTTACATATTGCAGGCGCCCTCGGCTGTCCAGGGTGCAGACAGTCGCTCCCAGGGCACAGACTGCCGAGCGGAGCGCCTCGTACTGAGCCCCCAACTGGTGGCCGGACGGATCCATTGACAACTCGTTGTCATTGGCGAACAAATCCAGCATGCTGGCCATAGCGCTCCCCTTGCCCGCAGCCTGAAAGGCTGTTTACCGGAAATTGCTAAATATAGCATGGCTTTTCTGAAGCTGCGCGATTCTTTCAGAAATAGCAGTAATCCAAAGGGGAATCTTCACGCAGAGGCGCAGAGCCGCGGAGAGATGCAGAGGGAATCGAGGAGAAGGTTTCTGCCTGACTCTTACAGCCTCCCCTCTTCTCTTCCGTCTCCTCTGCGTCTTTGCGCCTCTGCGTGAGAATCCCGTGGCTGCAAGGTGCCGAGAATCATTTCTGCGTGATCGATCAGCAAGGAGATATGCCCTTCCCTTTCAAGGTACTTCGCTCGGCAGCCGGGTAGCTTTAGGCGGAGGCACTCCCCCATCGACTCCGGTATCACCCAATCCTCTTTGCCGTGCCAAAGATGAACGGGAACATTGACTTGCTCTAATCGAAGGTTCCAGGGCTTCAGGTACATTTCCCCGTCCTGGGACGAGCCCCGCGCACCCTGGCGGAAAATCTCCCTCAGGTGACTCGGAAAAAACTGGCGGATCTCGGACCTGCCCAGCACCGACCGATCGCGTCCGTGCATATTTAGACGCAGCAGCGAAAGCGTCCATCGAGGCCTGCGGCGGAAACCCTGGCTGGCCAATCCATAAAGGAACCGGACGCTGCGGGGCAGTTTTCGGGCCACTGAAATCAGCAGACGATTCCACCAAATCATGTCTCGCAGCGCACCAGGACAGTCTATCGGGCCCATTCCGCTGACGATTGCAATCCGCCTCAGCCGCGAGGGGAGAGCGACAGCGCAGGCAACGGCATAAGGCGCACCGCCGGAGACTCCCAAAACTGCGAACAAGCCCACGCCGAGAGCGTCGATGAGTTGAGCCACGTCCTGAGGCCAATCGGCGAACGACCGGCCTGGCTGGAAATCCGACAGCCCCAGCCCGGGGCGGTCAGCCGAAATCAGACGGACCTTGCATCGTTTGGCAGCACCGTCCAGCAGGCTGGCCTCGATGCGCGAGCCCGGCCAGCCATGGCAGTAAAAGACAGGCCTGCCCTGAGGATCTCCAAACTCGGCCCATCCCAAACGACGTCCGTCACGAAGTTTGATGGTCTGGCTGTGGCTGAGATTGTCCGTCACAGCATGCAGTATCGCATGGATGCGGAAGCAGCAACCATAGGGAGCCGAGACTGCCAGACTGATCTGGAGAACGCGAAATTTCAGGCAAAAAAAGGACTTCGCGTGAATTTCATGACACTTTCGCGCTCTTTGGTGGGCTTTCCCTGTTCTCGGGTGTCGCAACTGCTGCTAGAATCAGCCGCAACATGCGAAAAACCTTTCTAAATTCCATTTTGTGCTGTCTTTTGCTGGCCGGTTTTGCAAGGGCCGAAGTTAGTGCCGACGAATCCAATCAGATTTACGATTCGGCTCTTTATCAGGCTCTCAAATATCGCCTCATCGGCCCCTTTCGGGGAGGGCGGGTGACGGCGGTGACTGGGATTGCCGATGAACCGCACACTTTCTTCATGGGCTCCACTGGAGGCGGGCTCTGGAAATCGGATGACGCCGGGCAGTCCTGGAAGAACATCACGGACGGGCAAATCGGCGTCGGTTCGATCGGGGCCATTGAAGTGGCGCCTTCCGACCGCAATGTCCTCTATCTGGGGACCGGCTCCTCCAGCCCACGCGGCAACATTTCGATCGGGGACGGGATCTACAAATCGGTGGACGGCGGCAAAGAATGGAAGCATGCCGGCCTTCCAAAAGCCGGCCTGATTTCCCGCATCCGCGTCCATCCCAAAGATCCCGACCTGGTCTATGCGGCTGTGCTGGGCAACATCTTCGGACCCAATCCCGAGCGGGGCGTCTACCGCAGCCGCGACGGCGGCAAAAGCTGGGAGAAAGTCCTTTTCCTGAGCGATCAGGCCGGGGCCGTGGATCTTTCGATGGACCAGTCCAATCCCCGTATCCTCTACGCCGGAATGTGGAGGGTGGAGCGAAAGCCCTGGACCCTGATCGACGGCAGTGAAGAAGGCGGCGTCTACAAGAGCACCGATGGCGGAGACAATTGGGAAAAGCTGGGCGGAGGGCTCCCTGAAAGCCTGCTGGGGCGCGTCGGAGTGGCTGTTTCGCCCGCCGATCCCAACCGCGTTTGGGTCATCCAGGAAGCCGAAGGGGGAGGAGTCTTTCTCTCCGACGATGCCGGAGAGGTGTTCAGACGGGTCAACAAGGACCGCAAGCTGCGACAGAGGCACTGGTACTACACGCGCATCTACGCCGATCCGGTGGACGAGAATACGGTCTATGTGACCAACACGGGCTTTTACAGGTCGGTGGACGCCGGAAAGACCTTTGAGCGCATCGGCACGCCCCATGGGGACAATCACGACCTGTGGGTCAATCCCCGCAACAACCGCATCCTCATCAACAGCAACGACGGCGGCGCCAACGTCTCCTTGAACGGCGGGCGCAGCTGGTCCAGCCAGTACAACCAGCCCACCTCGGAGCTTTACCGGCTGACGGTGGACAACCAATACCCCTACCGCGTCTACGGCGCCCAGCAGGACAACTCCACCATCTCGGTCCCCAGCCGCCCGGTGGGCAACCTGGATCCCATCCAGGACTGGATGGCGGTGGGCGGAGGCGAGAGCGGGCACATCGCCGTCGATCCCCGTGACCCGGACGTGATTTATGCGGGCAACTACATCGGCCAGATCACAAGGCTGGACCGCAAGCGCGCGCACGTCCGCGACGTGGTGGCCTACCCGCAGATGCACGACGGGCTGGCCGGGCACGAGATCCGCTACCGCTTTCAGTGGAACGCCCCCATCCGCATTTCGCCCCATGACCCGGACGTCCTCTACCATTGCTCCCAGTACGTCCACCGATCACGCGACGGCGGGCAAAGCTGGCAGGTAATCAGCCCCGATCTGACCACCAATAGGCGGGAATATCAGGAGATTCCCGGAGGCCCTGTCCAGCACGACCATACCGGGGTGGAGCTTTACACCACCATCTTCGCCTTCGAGGAATCGCCTCACCAAGCCGGGTTGCTGTGGGTCGGCAGCGACGACGGACGGGTCCACCTCTCGCCGGACAACGGCCAAAGCTGGAAGGAGATCACGCCTGAAGCGATGCCCGAGGAGGGGACGGTCAACATGATCGATCTTTCAGCCCACGACGCGCAACGAGCCTTTATGGCCGTTTACCGCTACCGCCGAAACGACTTTCGGCCCTACATCTTTCGCACCAACGATTCCGGGGCCAGTTGGGAGCTGCTGACCGATGGCAGCAATGGGATTCCCGACAATCACTTCGTGCGGGTCGTGCGCGAAGATCCCGACCGGCGCGGATTGCTCTATGCGGGGACCGAGTTCGGCATGTACGTCTCATTTGACGACGGCGTACATTGGCAGGAATTCCAGCTCAACCTGCCCCGCACCCCCATCACCGACTTGGCCGTCCACCGCGGGGATCTGGTAGTAGCGACCCAGGGGCGTTCCTTCTGGATCCTGGACGACCTGACGTCCTTGCATCAGCTCGATGCACAAGTCGCCTCATCCGACTGGCATCTTTTCGCACCTCGCCAGGCCTATCGCACCAACATGCCCCGCAGGCGCGGCGCCGACGGACCCCAGAGCCCCACGGCAGGCGCTTTGATCCGCTACTACTTGAAGGAAAAGCCGGGCAAAGAGGCCGCGCTGAAGCTGGAGGTCTTGGATTCTGAAGGCGCCGTCATCCGCACCTTTGTGCCCAAGCCGGAAAAAAAAGATCCTGGCGCAAAAGAGGAAGAACCCGACGAAAAAGAGGAAAAGCTGCTGGAAGCCAAGCCCGGCATGAATGCCTTCGAGTGGGATCTTCGCTATCCGCAGCCGAAACTGGTAAAGGGCTCTGTCATGTCGTTGAGCAGGACCGCCGGCCCGCTGGCGCCTCCGGGCCAGTTCGGGATCCGAATGACTCTGGACGGTCAAAGCCGGACTCACGCATTGCAGGTGGTCAAAGATCCCCGCTGGGAATCCGGCGACTCAGACCTGCGGGACCAGTTCGAGCTGGCCATGGCCGTCCGCGACCAACTGCAGGCTTCGCACGACGCCATCCGCAAGATCCGCTCCATCCGCAGCCAGTCCTCCGAGATCGCCCGCCGGGCCATCAAAGCCGGGCACGACAAGTCGATTCGCAAGATGGCCGATGAATTGGGGAAGAAGCTGACCGCCCTGGAAGAGGAACTGATCCAGACCAAGAATGAAAGCGGACAGGATCCGATCAACTTCCCTCCCCGCTTGGACAACCAGATCGCCTACCTTTTCAGCGTGGTCAACTCCCAAAACGCCCGTCCGACAGAGGGGGCCTACCAGCGCCATGAAGACCTCAGTGCCGAGTTGAAGCAGCACCTGGACCGACTGCAGGGGCTGATCGAAAAGGATTTGCAGGAATTCAACCAGTTGTTGAGGCGAGAAGGGGCCGGAGGGGTCATCGCGGCACTCGGAGGGGGGAATTAACCGCAGAGGGCGCAGAGGGAAGACGCAGAGATCAGGGAAAAGAAAAGAGACTTGGACTCAGTCCCGACATTCTCTCTGCGCCCTCTGCGGTTTTCCGGCCTACTCCGACACCTGAATCCAGCGGTCGAGCTTTTCCTGCAGCTCTCCCACGGCATAGGGCTTGGCCAGGTAATCCTGGCCTCCAGCCTTGAGGACGTCTTCGGCCTTGCCCTCCATGGCATCGGC
>JANQFM010000335.1 GCA_028277865.1 Acidobacteriota bacterium | reverse complement strand
CCTCGAAAGATTCCCGATATTGCTGCGTCGGCGCGCCTTGCCAGCGACAATTATGGCTCGCCGACTGTGATAACGAACTTCTGAGACACCCCACTAGTCGCGACGCCTCGCGAGGACGGCGCTTGCGGCCCCTCGCAAGATGCAATTATCGGGCTCCGGCACCTGTTGCACTGAACCGGTGGAGCACTTCTTTGAGGTCGGCCAAGCGGACGGGCTTGCCGATGAAGTCATCCATCCCTACGGCCAGGCAGCGCTTTCGGTCTTCGTCCATGGTGTTGGCTGTCATGGCGACGATGGGAATGGCATGCTGGGCCGAATCAAGGCTGCGGATGTGTCGAGTGGCTTGGTAGCCATCCATTTCAGGCATTTGGCAGTCCATAAGAATCAGGTCGTAGGACTCCTTTTGCAGCATTTCGAGGGCCTGTCGGCCCGTGGAAGCCACCTCGGCTTGGCAGCCCAGCTTTTCCAGCATGCGTCGGGCCACCCTTTGATTGACCGGGTTGTCCTCGGCGATCAAAACCCGCATGCCGTTGCGGGAGGCCTCCGGGGCGAGGGGAGCCTGGCTGGGCAACGCTTCCTCGCTTTGGGCCGTCGGCAATTGCAGGCGTACCGTAAACCAGAAGGAGGATCCCTGCCCGGGCTCGCTTTGGGCGCCGATCTGCCCGCCCATCAAAGCCGTCAGTTGACGGGCCAAGGGCAGGCCCATTCCTGCTCCGCCGTGACGGCGGGTTGCCGAGGCGTCGGCCTGAGTGAACTTTTCGAAGAGAGTCTCCATTTGTTGCGGATCGATTCCGATGCCGCTGTCCTCGACGCAAAATCGAATCAAGGCGCTTTTCGCTTGGCGGCTTTGCAGCGCAGCCCGCACCCGAATCCGGCCTTCAGAAGTGAATTTCACAGCGTTGCCGGTCAGATGGTTCAAAACCTGCCGGAGCCTGCCGGGGTCTCCGATGACTGCTTGAGGCACTTTTTCATCGATGCTCAGATCCACCGGCAGGCCTTTTTTTCGGGCCTGGGCCGACGCCTGCCCCACCACTTCCTCGACGCACTGGGTCAGGTTGAATGGCACGGGATTGAGGCTCAGGCCTCCCGATTCCAGCTGGGCAAAGTCCAGGACGTCGTTGACCAAGGCCAGCAGGGTATCTGAGGAGTGGCGAATAGTCTCGACCCAATCTCTCTGCTCGGGGCTCAAGGGCGTTTCCATCACGAAACCCGTGGTGCCGATGATGCCGTTCAAAGGGGTGCGCAACTCGTGACTCATATTGGTCAAAAAGCGGCTTTTGGCCCGGTTGGCCTCCTCGGCGCGAGACTTGGCCTGGGCCAGCTCTGCGGTCCTTTCCCGGACCTTGTTGTCCAAGTCGGCCAGGACGCTTTGCAGCTCTTCGTTCAGCGACTCGCGCTGGCGCAGTGCGGTTTCGAGCTGCTGGTAGGACTGATTGAGCCGCACTGAGAGCGCATCGAAATCGCGGAAGAGCTGTTCGACCTCAAGCGGGCCGGATTCGTCAGGTTTGGTTGAGCGAGGATCGAGGCTCTCCTTTTCGCTGAAACGGTTGAGCCGCTTGACCAATCGTTCGAGCGGCCGCGTCACCTTGCCTGAAACAAATCGCGCCAGCACGATCGAAGCCACGATGGCCGCCAGGCTCCAGGCCAAAGTCATCAGGAAGTATCGTTGGGTGTCTTTTTGGACCTGACGCATGGGCTGCTGGACAAACACGTCCCAGCCCACGGCTTGACTGGATGCACGTCCCACCAATCCGCGCTCCTGGGGAGTGCCAGCCTGCAGCACTCCCCGGTAGGTAAAGAAAGGTGTGCTCCCGGCCGCTTTTGCGGCCGCCACCAGAGGGGAGGCCTGCAATGGCTCCAGGAACCTGTAAGGCAGTGAATCGCTGCCGTAGACGACATGCTGCCGACTGTCCAGAATTGTGATGGTCGCCTCTTGCATGGCTTGGTAGTCTTCGCTGAAGTGCTTGAACTTCACCAGGTCCAGCGAACCTTCCACGATCCCGGCAAACCTGCCCTGCCCGTCGCGCAAAGGTGCGCTGATGGCCACAATGGGCCGCTGGCCGAATCCCCTCCCCCGAAAGACGTTCGAAATGAAGGGCTGCCCGTCCTGCTTGGGGCGGCGAAAGTACTTCCGGTCCCGGATGGAGCCCAACTGGGGGACTATGGCAGACCCGTCAGCCGCAAAAGCGGGTGATCCTGCCACAACAAGGCCGTCGGACCTCGCCACGATCATGGTGGTGAAACCCGGGTACTGGCCGTGGCAAGTCGCCAGCCATTGGTTCAGGATTTCCGGCTCGAAGCTGCCTTTGAATTCGATGGCCTTCGAAAGGGCGACGACGGCCCGGAGGTGATGGTTGAGATGGTCGTCGATGCTGTGCCGAATCGCCGTGGCGGCCTCGCGCAGACGGTTGGCGGACTCGGTCTGACGGCTTTGGGCATAGGATCGGCCATGGATTGCGCTGATCACCAGCAAGGGGATGGTGGCGGCCAGGACGAATCCATAGAACAGATAAGACCTCAAGGGACGTCGAGGCGGTTGGCTGGGGACGGGAAGCGGCAGGCTGCGCAGCGCTGAAATGCTGATCAGCAACTCGGCCAGCATCATGTTGAGCAGACCGTTGAAGGGCTGCTTGAGCACCAGGGTCCACTCTTGGACCGAGTAAAAATCCCCCCATCCGAAGCGCACCAGCATCAGAAAGGGAAACCCGAGGGCTGTCCAATAGCAAAGCGAAGAAAAAAGTGGGCTGACCCGCTTGTGCACGACAATCCATCCGACTGCCAAGCCCTCCAGCCCCAGCACAAAGAAGCTTTCCGGCGGCCCGCCCTCGAGCCAAATGCGGGAGGCGGCGATCAGAGCGGCTGCCATTCCGGGTAGCGGACCGAAAAGGACCGCCACTGCAAGCGGGAAGAGGGCTCCGAAAACCAGGCTGACGTCACCGAGAAAAGGGGCCGCCATGCCATTGAGGGCAAAGCCCAGCCCTCCGGCTGCAAGCGTGATGATGAAAAGACTGCTTCGCTGACCCACGTCCTGCTCCTAAATCCTTATCGGACTCAAAAGCGGAGTTTTCGAGGGCGACCGCAAAGGGGCTCACGCAGAGGCGCTGAGGCGCAGAGGAGAAAGAGGAGGCAGAATGAGGCTTCTCCCCTTCCCTTGCGGCCCTGCAACTCTGCGTGAAATCCGGGTTAGTTGATCCAGAAATCGTCTTCGCGGCGGGATTTGGTTCGGCGGCCTTCGTAGACCTCGAAACGTGATCGCATGCGGCGGATCTTCCAACGGTAATAGGACTGCCGGATGTTGTTGGGCGACAGCCAGCCCTTCAAGTAGAGGAAGGCCACCAGCATCCCCCCCAGATGAGCCAGATAGGCCACATTGTCCGTTTCGGGATTGTTTGAAGCGTGGGCTTGGTAGGCACTAAAAAGATTGATCAAGCCAATGGCGGGGACAAAGTACTTGACCTTGACGGGCAGCAAAAACCAGATCAGGACGTGTTGATTCGGAAAAAGCATCCAAAAGGCCATCAGGATCCCGAAAATGGCGCCGCTGGCCCCAATGGTCAGCGTGTTGGCAAAGGGGCCTGTCAAAACAGAAATCAAGCCTGCTCCCGCACCTGTGATGAGGAAGAATCTCAGGAACTCCCGGCTTCCCCAGTAGCTTTCCAGGGCGCATCCGAACATCCACAGCACCAGCATGTTCCAAAAGATGTGCCCCAACCCGCCGTGCAGGAAAATGTAGGTCACCAGCTGCCAGAGGAAAAGCTGCCCCCAGACCTTGAAGGGGATCAGCCCAAAGGTGGCCAAGAAAGTGTCCAGCGTCTGAGGGCCGGCAAATGTGGAGATCAGGATGGACCAAACAAAGACCCCCACGCAGATGAGGATCAAGGTCTTGACCATGGGGGTCAGCCGAGGTCCGATTCGGACGGGGGAGTGCGGAGAATACATGCCTTGTTGATGATAGCACGGGGAGGGGAGTTCGAGGCCCGAAGTCCAAAGGTCCAAGGTCGGAGAGTCTGCCTCCAGCTTCCGTATCGGGCGCCCTCCGATCTCTTCTCAGATTCGGACCTTGGACTTTGGACTTTGGACCTTGGACTCCTCCTACGCTGTCGCCGTAGCGGCCAGGCCGGCGGCGGCGCGCAGGATGTCGGCCTTGTCGGTCTTCTCCCAGGTGAAGCCGTTTTCTTCCCGGCCGAAATGGCCGTAGGCGGCGGTGCGTCGGTAGATGGGCCGACGCAAGTCCAGCGACATGATGATGCCGTTGGGGGTCAGTTCGAAGTGCTTTCGGATCAGTTTGCGGATGAGGTCTTCATCGACATGGCCGGTGCCGAAGCTATCGACCATTACCGAAACCGGCTCGGCGACCCCGATGGCATAGGCCAGCTGGATCTCGATGCGGTCGGCCAAGCCGGCGGCCACGCAGTTCTTGGCGATGTATCGGGCCATGTAGCAAGCCGATCGGTCCACCTTGGAGGGATCCTTGCCCGAAAAGGCGCCTCCGCCGTGACGCCCCATGCCGCCGTAGGTGTCGACAATGATCTTGCGTCCAGTCAATCCGCAATCGCCCTGTGGTCCCCCCACCACAAAGCGCCCGGTGGGGTTGACGAAGATCTTGGTCCTGTCGTCGATCCAGTCCGAGCGCACCACCGGCCGGATCACCTGCTCGGTGACGGCCTCCCGGATGGTCTCGTTGTCGACCTCGTCCGAGTGCTGGGTTGAAACCACTATGGCATCGACTCGAACGGGCTTGTAGCCCTCGTACTCGACCGACACCTGGGACTTGCCGTCGGGGCGCAGCCACTTCAGTCCGCCTTCCCTGCGGGCAATCGACAGCTGGCGGACGAGGTGATGGGCCATCGAGATCGGCAGCGGCATCAACTCCGGGGTTTCTTTGCAGGCAAAGCCAAACATCAAACCCTGGTCGCCGGCGCCTCCCGTGTCCACTCCCATGGCGATGTCGGGCGACTGGCTGTCGATGGTCGACAACACGCCGCAAGTGTCGCAGTCAAATCCGTACTTGGCCCGGTCGTAGCCGATGTCGCGAACGGTTTCGCGGGCCACTTTGGGGAAATCGACGTAGCTGTCGGTGGTGATCTCTCCGGCGATCACCACCAAGCCGGTGGTGATCATGGTCTCGCAGGCCACTCGTCCGTTGGGGTCTTCTGTGAAGATGGCGTCCAAAATGGCGTCGGAGATCTGGTCGGCCATCTTGTCCGGATGCCCCTCGGTCACCGACTCGGAGCTGAACAAATACCGTCCCTTGGGCTTCATCGCTCTTGTATCCTCCTGAAATCTCCAGCCAATGGGCTGGGGAATTATCATTCCAAAATAGCAAAGACGTGCAAGTTAGCATGGCCCTGAGATGCTGTCAAAGATCGGG